>CAYHAX010000087.1:0-18773 GCA_964354695.1 uncultured Dehalococcoidia bacterium | reverse complement strand
GCTGAGGCGCTCTGATGGCACACTTGTACGCATTGTAGCAGGAGAGGTCACACTGCGTCCTTAAAAAGGGTAATTAGGAGTCTCTTCAATCGGAGTAGGGGCGTTCAATTGAACGCCCCTACAGTTTCATCTAAAAGACATGATAGGCTGAATTTATTTTGGCTTTAGGAGCGGGGCAATCATGTCTACCGGCAGCGGGAACACTATCGTATTAGTTTTCTCAGTAGCTATTACTGTCAGGGTTTGTAGATAGCGTAGTTGTAGTGCCATGGGCTGCGTAGCCATAACTTTAGCAGCCTCGGCCAGCTTCTCCGCTGCCTGAAGCTCACCATCTGCGTGAACGATTTTGGCTCTTTTCTCTCGCTCTGCCTCTGCCTGAGCCATAATCGCCCGCTGCATTGTTTGAGGAAGTTCGACCTCTTTTATCTCCACTATGCCGACCTTCACTCCCCAGGGGTCAGTTTGCTCGTCGATTATCCTTTGTAGCGTCTGGTTAATTTTCTCCCTCTGGGCGAGCACCTCGTCGAGTTCAGATTGACCGAGAACGCTGCGCAGGGTTGTCTGCGCTATTTGCGAGGTAGCGTAGCGATGGTCGAACACCTTGATCACTGAATCCTCGGGCTTGACTACCCTATAATAAACCACGGCATTAACCTTAACTGTCACGTTATCCTTTGTAATCGCCTCTTGCGATGGGACATCCATAGTCACAACACGCAGGTCTACCTTAACGCTGCGCTCGATGAATGGGATAATCATGAATAGCCCAGGCCCTCGCACGTCGGTGAACCGGCCGAGGCGGAAGACAACGCCTCGTTCATATTCCTGTGCAATTCTGATCGCTGCCGAAGCTACTATGAGTACCACGAATAAAAAAGCAACGACCCCTATGATAGCTCCTGACATGTCTAACCTCCTCGCTGTTTTTTAGTGACCCTCAGTTTCAGTCCTTCGACCTTTGTTACTACTACCTCCTCGCCGGTTTCGATTCTACCCGCTTCCGATGTTGCTGTCCATAGCTCGCCTTCAACATAAACCATCCCGGTTGGATCGAGCACCGTGTGAGCGAGCGCTACCTTACCAACCAGTCCCTCTTTGCCTGTAGCGGGTCGGCGACGCTGAGAACGAATAATAGCTCCGATAAAGAAGGCGAAGACTGCGGTAACCACGATTATCACTGCTGCAACAACCCACCAGTTTATATGAAGCTGGAACAATTCTGGACCTCCACCGAATAAGATTATAGAGCCCATAACCAGTGAGGCTACGCCACCTATGGTTAATATGCCGAAGCTAGTGACAAATGCCTCAAGTATAAACAAGATGAAGGCGAGTATGATGAAAAATACACCTGCCCACGAGGCTTCGAGTACGGCCAGGGAATAAAAGGCGAGGATGAGGGAGATTGCGCCAACCACCCCAGGCAGTATAGCGCCGGGGTGGATGAATTCTAGGATTAACCCCGTTACTGCAAGAGAAAGAAGGATATAGGCGATATTCGGGTTGGTGATAGCCTGGAGGAACTTCTCAATGGTGCTCATCCCCACATCGTTCTTGGAATAGCCCTCGGTGCTGATAGTTACTTCCTGGCCTGCTACTTCAACTTTCATGCCGTTAAGCTGGGCAATCAGTGAATCGAGGTCCTTTGCTCCCAGGTCGACAAGAGGAGGCTTAAGATAAGGGGTATCGAGTCCTAGTAATGTTTGATCTTGCTCGGGGATAGGCGCAAGACCCAGCGCCTCCTGGTCGGTGAAGGAGAGAGCTTCGACCACTGTGGCCTCAGCTGCTGCCTGATTGCGGCCGCGCAGGTTAGCTAGGCTTCTGATCCTGGCGGCTGTATCCTCTGTTACTTTCTTCTTTAAAGTCTCAGGGAGTTCGCCTTCCGTGGATATCGGGCTGGCGGCACCGATGCGGCTGGCTGGAGCCATAGCGGCCACATGCGCCGCAAGAGTAATAAAAGTGCCCGCCGAGCCTGCCCAGCGGTCGACATAGACCACCACTGGCACTTTAGCGTCCAGGATTCGGTCCACGATTTTTTCTGTTGTGGAAAGCAAGCCGCCAGGGGTGCTCAGTTCGATGATTACGGCTGATGCCTGGTGAGATTCTGCCTCGCTGATGCCGCGGTCGATGTAGCTGGCAACTGCGGGGACAATATCCCCGTCTACATGCAGTACGTCAATCTCTGAGGAAGGAGTGGCTGAGGCAGAGCCTACGATGGCTAAAGCTGCTAGCAGCCAGAGCAAGAGCAATGAGATGCGCACTGCTTTTAACATAGCTTGAGTCTAACCTCACACACCCGTTTAGTCAAGGATTATAGGCTACTGCCGCCTTTTTGCAACCCGTCTCTGCCCTGTGATAAACTGGGCTTATGAGCCTTTGTTAATGTGGTTCCCAGGATGAAGCAGTTAAGATGATTAAGGCAGTTTTCTTCGATTGCTATAATACAATTATCTCTTTCGACCCCCCGCGCGAGCAGTTGCAGGTGACTGCGTGCCGTGAGTTCGGCATAGAAGTTGACCGCAAAGCCATACCGCGCGGGTACTGGTATGCAGATGACTTCATGAGCCGTGAGAATGCCCGCCTTGCCATTCAGAAACGTTCCCAGGAGGAGGTGCAGTCGTTCTGGGGTGACTATGAGTCTATCATTCTGAAGACCGCAGGAGCAGATGTGTCTAAGGAGTTGGCTCTGCGTATATTCACCAGAGCGCGCCAGCTCGACCGCAAGCTCGTTCTGTTTGGTGATGTACTACCCATTTTGGGCACGCTCAGAAATCGTGGCATTGTTACAGGTTTGGTCTCAAATTTGAGTCGCGGGCTAGATGGTTATTGCGATGAGCTTGGTCTCACCACTTACGTGAATTTTGCTCTGACCTCGGCTGAGATCGGGGCAGAGAAGCCTCATCCTCCGATATTCCTGGCTGCCCTGGAGCGTGCCAGGGTAAGCGCTTCCGAAACTATCCATGTGGGTGACCAGTATCATTCAGACGTATTAGGAGCCAGGGGTGTGGGTGTCAGCCCCTTGCTCCTCGACCGCGATGGCTTCTGGGAAGGGGTTAAAGACTGTCCGCGAATCAAAAGCCTGAGCGAGATTGTGAACTATCTGTAGCTTGAACCATCTTCATTAATAGCTGCTCCAGAGCCTCTTTCCACTCCTTGTCTGCTTTTTTAGTATCCAGTCGCAGTTGATTTGTGCCTATCTTTAATCTGCTGCCAAAGTCGCGCTGAAGTAATGGCTTGTCTACCCTGGCTGTTGCGCTCAGTGTCAGCACTACCTGACTGTTGTCAAATGAGATGGCTTCGATGCCAGCCTTGCTTCCGTGCAGCTTTATCCTTACCAGGAAAAGTAGGTCTCTGACCTCTGTAGGCAGCTGACCAAACCTGTCCTCAAGTTCTCTGGAGAGCTCTTCCAGTTCTTCTGGTAAGCTGACTTTAGCCAGGCGCAAATACAGGGAGAGACGGGTGCTGAGGTCGGCTATATATTCTTTTGGTATGTGAGCGGGTAAAGGCAGGTCAACGGTGGTGGAGGCGGGATTGATAGAAACCTTAGGTTTGCCACCCGCTCCGAGTTCTTCCACAGACTCAGCTAGAAGTTGAGTGTAAAGCTCGAAACCGACGGCGCCTATATGACCGCTCTGCTCTGCTCCGAGGAGGTTGCCTGCGCCGCGAATCTCGAGGTCTTTCATAGCGATGCGGAATCCAGACCCCAATTCGGCAGCCTCGAAAATAGTCCTCAGTCTCTTCTCCGCAGCGTCGGTGAGTTGTTTGCCTTTGTCATAGAAGAAATAGGCATAGGCTCGGTTCGAGCCGCGCCCCACTCTGCCCCTGAGTTGATAAAGCTGCGTTAGCCCCAATTTATCAGCGTCATCTACAATCAAAGTGTTGACGTTAGGCAGGTCGAGTCCAGATTCGATGATAGTTGTACATACCAGGACGTCTATTTTGCCTTGCGAGAAATGCAGCATCACCGACTCCAGCGTTTCCTCAGGCATCTGACCGTGGGCAATTCCTACCCTGGCTTCTGACACCAGTTTTTCGAGTTCCCTGGCTACCCAGCCAATGCTATGCACGCGGTTATGGACGAAGAACACCTGTCCGTTTCGCTCCAGTTCCCTTAATATCGCCTCGCGTACCATCCTCTCATTGTAGGCAGAGACGTGGGTCTTTATGGGCAAACGCTCCTCGGGCGGTGTTTCCATAGTGCTCATATCGCGCACACCGACCAATGCCATGTGCAGGGTGCGGGGGATAGGGGTGGCGCTTAAGGTTAGGACATCTACCTCTTTTCTCAATTGCTTGAGCCGTTCTTTGTGAGCCACGCCGAAGCGCTGCTCTTCGTCGATGACGACCAGCCCTAGGTTCTTGAAGGAGACATCCTTCTGGAGAAGGCGATGGGTGCCGATGCAGATATCCACGCTCCCATTGGCTAAACCTTGAATTACCTGCTGTTGCTCCCTGGGAGAACGGAAACGGCTCAGAAGCTCAACCTTAACCGGGAATGTACTCAGCCGCTGGCTGAAGGTGGCGAAGTGCTGTTGTGCCAGCACTGTAGTGGGCACCAGCACTGCAACCTGCATCCCGTCCATTACGGTTTTGAAGGCAGCGCGCAGGGCGACCTCGGTCTTGCCATAGCCTACATCGCCGCACACCAGCCTGTCCATGGGTCGTGCCTTTTCCATATCCTGTTTGACATCCTGTACTGCCTCAAGCTGGTCTGGTGTTTCAACATAAGGGAAGGATGATTCGAACTCGTGCTGCCACACTGTGTCTGGCGAGGAGGCTAAGCCAGGCATTACCTCTCTTGCTGAGTAGAGCTCCAGCAGCTCCTCTGCCAGGATGTTAGCTGCCTCTTTCACCCTTTGCTTGGCTCGATTCCATTCCTGTGTTCCCAGTCGGCTCAGGGAAGGACTATAGCCTCCGGGTCCGATATATCGGCTGACTCGGTCGACCTGCTCGCTGGGCACGTATAGTTTGTCGCCCGCTGCGTATTCTAAGACCATGTACTCTCGCTCTAAATCATGAAGAGGGAGCTTTGCGAGACCTGCGAACCTGGCAACGCCGTGGTCTATGTGCACTACATAGTCGCCGATGGCAAGGTCATAGAGAAATGCCTCACGGCGTACAGGTCGTTTTGGCACTGCCCGTAGTTTCTTGGCGAAGCCAAAGAGTTCGACATCGCTGAGCAGCACATCGCCGCTAGCCCCGTTTATCGCCCATCCTTCGGCAAGTGCCCCCTGCACCAGGGTAATCGAGCCTTGGGGGGGCAGGTGCTCGATATCTGTTACTGGAAAGGCGATTGTGTCCTGTCCTTCGAAGAGCTCCGATAGTCTCGGAGACTGCTGGGAGACGATGATAACCCTACGCCTGTTCTCTATCATCTCCTTTGTCTCTCTCAGGAAAACGGGCAGGCGTCCACTGTAATTCGGGGCTGGACTGAAGCTCATGGCATAGACCTGACTGTCGTCTCCCCATTGCTCCAAAGCGAGGAGATGGTTGAATCTGCTGAGCTTGTTCTCAAACTCTGTGCCGGTGAAGTAAGGTACCGGGAAGTTGCACGGCAGCTCGCCTCGCTCTGCCTGGGCGCAGCGCAGCTCGTTAGCTTCGGTGTCCAACTCGGCTATTGCTGCTTCGAAAAGTTCCGGCTGGTCGATGATGACCAGGGTATTCGGCGTCAGGTAATCGGGGAGAGCGCCGTCGTTCACTAAAGACGAATATATGTCCATGCCATCGAATCTCTGACCGAGTGTCAATCGCTCCATCTCCTCCGCCACCCTGCTTTTTGCCTCGCTGTTCAGAGTGGAGAGGTCAAGCCTTTTCAGAATGTTGCCCCATTCGTTGGCTGGGATTACCATCTCCCTGGCTGGGATGATGGTTACCGCAGAGACCGTCTCGATGGAGCGCTGGGTCGCTGGGTCGAAGGTGCGGATGCTCTCTATCTCGTCACCGAAAAGCTCGATTCGGACGGGGGAATCATAGTGTGGTGGGTAGATGTCTATAATGCCACCGCGTCGGCTCATTGTTCCTGGAAGCTCCACCCTGGCATCTGATTCGTAGCCCAGTCCTATCCACTTTTCCAGCATTTGCTCAAGATCGAGCTTCATTCCCTTGTTGAGCGTGTGGCGGGACGCTACGAAAAGGGGGGCTGGCATTACCTTTCGGACTGCCGCATGGGCTGAGACAATGACCAAGGGTGTTTTGCCGTCATCGCACAAATCCGAGAGCACCTTCAGTCGTTGCTTCACTGTGTAGGTGTCGGACGAGATGCGTTCGTAGGGAAGCGCATCGGTCTCGGGGAAAAGATGAATTGAGTCGTTGCTGCCGCACCAGACGGGTATCTCCTCGTAAAGCTGCATGGCTCTCTCAGACCTGGCAGTTATTACCAGCATAGGTGTGCCAAGCTGGCGGTAAAGGGAGGCGATGAGATAGGGCTTGGCTGCATTGAGCACAGCCGCTTTTTTTGTGCCCTTATCTGCCTGCAGCCCTTTGACGAGCCTCTGGTAGCCAGGCGTATCCTGAACTAGAGAGAGAAGACCGGATAGATTCATAACATAACACCTAAAGGGCTAGTCGAGCGGACTAGCCCTATCTGAATCCTATCAGAAATGCGCAGAAGGAGGCAAACTTCAGTTGTATTTGTTCATTGCTGCTGTGATGCCTTCGGCGAGCATGCATTGAATGGCAGCAGTGACCCTGGGGTAAACCTCTTTCATGATGTTTTTTTCTTCATCAGTGAAATCGCTGAGGACGTGTTCCACTGCATCAACTTGCTGTAGCGAGGTATCGGCGTCATCTTGGAGGGGGGCGATACCTACCCGAATCCGGGTGAAGTCCTTAGTGCCCAGGCGGTCTATGATGGATTTCATGCCTTTGTGTCCCCCTGAGCTGCCACTATCGCGGATGCGTATTTTGCTCAGGGGGAGGTCGAGGTCATCGTAAACAACGAGTATATTTTCGGGGGAGAGCTTGAAGCGTCGCACCAGAGCTGCAACTGCCTCGCCGCTCAGGTTCATGAAGGTCTTGGGTTTAGCCAGAATGACCTTTTCCCCAGCCACCTCCCCCATACCCAACTGGCTCCGCGCTCCGCGCTGTGTCAGCGAGATGCCATGCTTGCGGGCAAGGAGGTCGATGCATTTAAATCCTACGTTATGTCTGTTGTTGACATAATGACGTCCGGGGTTGCCCAGTCCTACTATCAGTTTCATGGAAAACTCTTCAACCCCCTTCATCCCCCAGTCTTGGGGGACTCTAAGAAGCTGGGGGGGGTACCCCAGGCCCCCAGCAGAGAGGCTTCGCCCCTCTGCACTCCCAGACGCAAAATCTACTTCTTGTTTAGTCCAAGCATCTCCAGGAATTGTTCTTCGGTGAGCAGGGTGGTGCCCAGTTCGCGGGCGCGGTCTAGCTTGGAGCCAGGGTCAGCGCCGATTACTACGAAGTCTGTCTTCCTGGTTACAGTGCTGACTGCGGCGCCGCCGAGTTCCTTTATCTTTGCCTCAGCCTGGCTTCTGGTGGATGACTCCAGCTTACCGGTGACTACGAACTCCTTGCCTGCGAGGGGCAACTCACGTGGCTTGGCTGCTTCCTCTCGCATCCTCACTCCGGCTTTACTCAGCTTGTCGATTACCTTCAGGTTGGACTCCTGTCTGAAGAAGGCAACGATGCTCTCAGCGATTTTGGGGCCTATGGTAGGCACTGCCATTAGCTGCTCTTCGCTTGCTTGAGTCAGCTTATCCATGCTTGCGAAGTTCCTGGCAAGTATCTCGGCGGTCTCCGAGCCTACGTGTCGTATTCCCAGGGCGAAGATAACTCTTGCCAGCGGTCTGTTCTTGCTTTCTTCGATAGCTTTGAGTACGTTGGAGGCGCTTTTAGCCCCCATTCGGTCCAGTCCGATGAACTCGCCTTTCCTATCGTTAAGGGTGTATATGTCGGCGACGTCTTTTATCAGACCGGACTGGAGCAGGATATCAGCCAGCTTTTCTCCGATGCCCTCTACGTCCATAGCACCGCGTGAGACGAAGTGCTTCACCAGCTCGTATATCTGGGCGGGGCAAGATACGTTGGTGCAACGGGACATAGCCTCGCCCTCGGGCTTTATCGCCTCGGAGCCGCACTCAGGACAGCGAGGGGGCATGACAAAGATTTTCTCCGCACCTGTGCGCAGACTAACCACGGGACCCACTACTTCAGGAATGACCTCACCTGCCCTTTGTACGATGACCGTATCTCCTATGCGGATGTCTTTGCGTCTGATATCGTACTCATTGTGCAATGCGGCACGCTTGACTATCACTCCACCTACATTGATGGGCTCCAGAATGGCGAAGGGGTTCAGCGTTCCGGTGCGTCCTACACTCACACCTATTTCGAGGAGGCGGGTGGTTGCCTGGGTGGCGGGGAATTTATATGCCACAGCCCAGCGGGGCTCGCGTCCCACGACACCCAGTTGCTGCTGGAGGGCGAAGTGATTGACTTTGACTACGATACCATCGGCTTCGTAAGGAAGATGCTCCCGTTCCGCAGTCCAGCGCTGGTAGTAGCTTTCGACCTCGCCAATGTCTGTGAAAAAGGTGTTATGCGGATTCAGCTTGAAGCCCAACGACTTCAGGTACTCCATAGTCTCCCAGTGGTTATCGGGCACTGTGCCCTCAGCCCAGCCCAGACCGTAGATATAGATGTCGAGAGGGCGCTGGGCTGTGATACGCGGGTCTAGCTGGCGCACCGAGCCTGCTGCAGCGTTTCTGGGGTTAGCGAACAGCGGCTGCCCCGCTGCGGCTCTTTCCTCGTTCAGCTTTTTGAAGCCTTTCCTGGAGAGGAAGACCTCTCCTCTAACCTCGAACCTCTTTGGGGCTCCCCTGGGTACAGCGAGAGGTATGCTTTTAATAGTCCTCAAGTTCTGGGTGACGTCTTCGCCGCGAAATCCATCGCCACGAGTGGAACCTGTAGTAAGCCTTCCTTCCTCATATATTAGGGCTATAGCCAGCCCGTCTATCTTATGCTCTGCTACCAATTCGAAGCGTTGTCCCTGCAATAGCCCTGAGATTCGCTTGTGCCAGGCGAGCAGTTCCTCGTTGGAAAATGCGTTTCCCAAGCTTAACATGGGCTCTCGGTGCTCTACAACGCCGAAAGCTTCCACAGGCGCGGCTCCCACACGCTGTGTGGGCGAGTCCGGGGTGACAAGCTGAGGGTGCTCGTCCTCGAGAGACTTAAGCTCTCTCATAAGCCTGTCATATTCCTCGTCGCTTATCTCAGGACTATCGAGCACGTAGTAGCGATGGTTATGGTAGTCTATGAGGTCTCGGAGCTTTTCGATTTTTCCCTTTGGCTCTTTTTCTCCCACAACATCTGCCCTACAAGATTTTTTCGGCTAGCGAATCTAGGCGAGGCTGCGAAATTTCTTTCTCGTAGTATAGCATATAGTTCAAGCCAGGGACAAAAAGGGGGCTGAAAGAGCTTTACAAAAGTTTGTTTTTATGTTATTAAAAAGTACCAGGGTGTAATGGCAAAATATATTTTTGTCACAGGTGGCGTAGTTAGTTCTGTTGGTAAAGGTATCGTCGCCGCCTCTCTGGGAAGGCTCCTGAAAAGCTACCAGATAAGCGTCTCAGCCCAGAAATTAGACCCTTACCTCAATGTCGACCCGGGCACCATGTCTCCCTATCAGCACGGGGAGGTATTCGTTACTGAGGATGGCGCGGAAACTGACCTCGATCTCGGTCACTACGAGCGTTTCATAGACACCAACCTTACCAGCGCCTCAAGTGTTACCACAGGGCAGATATACAGCGCTGTGATAGCCAAGGAGAGGAGGGGCGATTTTCTGGGTGGCACTATCCAGGTGGTGCCTCATGTTACCAGTGAAATCAAAAAGCGCATCCGGGAAGTAGCTGAGAAAAGCGGCGCTGAAGTGGTGATTGTGGAGGTGGGGGGCACTGTCGGTGATATCGAGGGGCAGCCATTCCTCGAAGCTATCCGTCAGATGCGCAATGATGTGGGGCGTGATAACGTTCTCTACGTCCATGTTACCTTGCTACCTTACATCGGGTCGACAGGGGAGCTTAAGACCAAGCCGACTCAGCATAGCGTAAAGGAACTTCGAAGCATCGGTATCCAGCCTGATATCATTGTCTGTCGCAGTGACTATCCGGTTAGCGACGATTTGAAGGACAAGATTGCCCTGTTTTGCGATGTGGAGAAGCGTGCAGTGGTTCCGCTTCCTACTGCGTCAGTAATCTATGAGGTCCCGCTTATTCTAGATGGCTCCGGGTTGGGTGAAATTGTTGTTGATAAGCTGCGGTTGTCGGCGGCGTCGCGGGACCTCGTTGAATGGCGCAACATGGTGGAGAGGATGAAAAAGCCGAAGGCGCCTGTTTCTATTGCGCTTGTGGGCAAATACGTTAAGTTGCGGGATGCCTATCTATCGGTTCGAGAAGCTTTACGTCATGCTGCGCTATATCACGATAGGGATGTGGATATCGTCTGGATTGAGTCCGAGGACTTGGAGAAAGAGGGCGGTGAGGCTCTTTTGCGTACTGTGAACGGGATAGTGGTGCCGGGGGGGTTCGGCTATCGTGGTATTGAGGGAAAGGTGAGAACTGCGAAATATGCTCGAGAGAATAACGTGCCTTATTTAGGTCTGTGTCTGGGGTTGCATATAATGGTCATAGAATATGCGCGCCATGTGCTTAAGTCCACTAAGTGTAACTCCAGCGAATTCGATGAGGATACGCCGCATCCTGTGATTGACCTGCTGCTTACTCAAAAGGAGGTCAAGGGAAAGGGTGGCACAATGCGCCTGGGTCTTTATCCCTGTCAGCTTGTTTCGGGCACAAAGGCTGCTCTTGCTTATGACAATACCTCTCTCATATATGAACGCCATCGCCACCGCTTTGAGTTTAACAATAAGTACAGAGATGTTCTGGGCAAGGCAGGGCTCATTGCCAGTGGCATTTCTCCAGATGGCAGGCTGGTGGAGATAGTCGAACTTGCTGAGCATCCCTGGATGGTGGGGACGCAGTTCCATCCGGAATTCGCCTCTCGTCCTAATCGCGCCCATCCTCTCTTTCGCGACTTTATGGGGGCAGCGAAGAAGACTTTGAAGGTGGGCGACCAGCGTCCTTTGCCCTTGGAACCAAATGCAACTAACTGAATTGTTTTGTAGTCAGGCAAGTTGGGTGAGGCTTGGGGGATAAGATGCCTTTGGGAATTACCCGAAAGTGGGGGGTAGGGGGGTTGAAAAGCTCCACCCCGCGACATTATTATATAGACAAAACCGTTTACTTATGATATATTAAGGCAGCTAAATGCGCATATTCTTGGATACCGCCAATATTGACGAGGTCCGCCAGGCAGCAAAGTTGGGTGTGATAACCGGAGTTACTACTAACCCTTCTCTGGTAGCTAAAGAAAAAAAGGCGGATATGAGGGCGGTGATTCAGGAGATTTCCTCCATAGTCGATGGTCCCATCAGTGCTGAGGTACTTAGCTTGGAGCCGAAGGCTATGATCCGGGAAGCTAGAGAAGTCTCCTCGTGGTCGCCCAATGTGGTAGTAAAGATTCCGGTGTCAGCGGGCGGTCTGGAAGCAATCTCAGTTCTTTCCAAAGAGGGGATACGTACTAACCTTACGCTTTGTTTTTCTTTGAATCAGGCTATATTGGGTGGGATTGTGGGGGCGAGCTATGTCAGCCCGTTTGTAGGCCGGATGGACGATGTAGGGCATGATGGCATGCAGCTCGTGGCTGAAATCGTGAAGGTTTTCGAGCATTATAAATTGCCCGCTAAAGTCATCGCAGCTAGCATCCGTCACCCGTTGCATGTTGTTGCTGCTGCCAAGGCAGGGGCGCACATAGCGACCATACCTTACAGTGTATTAATGCAGATGATTAAACATCCGCTGACTGATATTGGCATTGCCCGCTTTGCTGAGGATTGGCAACGCATCTCTAAGGCGTGAAGCCATAACCGCAATAATGGCACCGGAAACATCTTCCATTAGCTGTGCTCAATATAATTAATATAATTATGGAGTAGAACTATGAACATAACCGAACTCGAGGAAAAAACCCGAGAAGAACTCATGGGAATGGCTAAGGAGCGGGGGCTCACTGGCGTCAGCAATCTGAAGAAGGAGGACCTTGTGCTGCGGCTGCTTCAGAACAACGCCGAGCAGCAGGGCTATTCCTTCAGAGGAGGTATCCTCGAAGTAATGAACGAGGGCTATGGGTTCCTGCGCCAGAGTGACCTCCATCCCAATGCTAACGATATCTATGTATCGCAGTCCCAGATTCGCAGATTCGCCCTGCGAACAGGAGATATAGTTAGTGGTCAGGTTAGAGCGCCTAAGGACGGTGAGAAGTATCATAGTCTGCTTCGTGTCGAGACTGTTAACAGTATGGACCCCGAGGTAGCCAAAGAGCGACCCTTGTTTGAACATAAGACGCCAATCTTTCCAGATAAGTTAATCAATCTGGAGACGACTCCTACCAATCTGTCCCAAAGGCTGCTCAATCTCATTGCTCCTATCGGTCGGGGACAGCGCGGGCTCATTGTCTCTCCCCCAAAAGCGGGAAAGACCATGTTGCTGAAACATATTGCCAATGGAATTACAGCCAATTACAATGACATACATCTTATGATATGTCTCATAGGTGAGCGACCGGAGGAAGTAACCGACTGGAAGAGGTCGGTAAAAGCTGAGGTAATTGCTTCTACCTTTGATGAACCGGTCGAAGAGCATACCAGGACTGCCGAGGTAGCGCTGGAACGTGCCAAGAGGCTGGTGGAGACAGGGATGGACGTGGTGATTTTGCTCGATAGCATAACGCGACTAACTCGCGCTTATAACCTGGAAATGCCCTCCAGCGGACGCACCCTTTCCGGTGGCGTTGACCCCGCTGCCCTCTATTCTCCCAAGAAGTTCTTCGGTGCAGCCAGGAACACAGAGGAGGGGGGTAGCCTCACTGTTATTGCCACCTGTCTTATAGATACCGGCAGCAGGATGGATGAGGTGATTTACGAAGAGTTCAAGGGCACTGGCAATATGGAGCTTCATCTTGACCGCAAGCTTGCTGAGCGCAGGATTTTCCCCTCGATAGATATTCAACGTAGCGGCACCAGACGCGAGGAATTGCTTTTGGATGAGCTTACTTTGAAGCAGGTCTGGGTGGTGCGAAGGATGGCTAGCCTGGTCGGCCAGAATTCCTCAAATCCTACTGAAGCTACAGAGAGGGTATTGGAGAGGTTGTCGAAGACTTCGTCCAACGCTGAATTTCTGGCTACACTTGCCAAAGAGTTCTAGCTCAGCCTTGCGAAATAGCCTCAATCGTTGTTACCCCTTTACTTCGCTGCTATAATAAATGGCGATTTGCTATGAGTAGTTATCAGCGCATTGTCGTCAAACTAGGCACAAATCTGCTTACCGCTGGCAGCGACCGCCTGAATCTCGAGACTATGGCTTCCCTGGTGGGACAAATCGCCAGGCTGCACAAGGAAGGTCTCGGGGTAGTGGTCGTTACCTCTGGAGCGATTGCAGCAGGAAGGCATCGTCTCGGGGTTACCAAGGAGCAGGGGGAGCTTGTTTCCAAGCAGGTGCTGGCGGCAGTGGGGCAGAGCCGCCTTATGGATGCCTACGATAAGCTTTTCGGGTGGCATGAGATAAAGATAGCTCAGACGTTGCTGACCCGGGCTGACCTCTCGGATAGGCTAAGGTATCTCAATGCGCGCAACACTCTAGCGGCTCTTCTGGAGCTTCGGGTGATACCGATAGTAAATGAAAACGATGTGGTCGCCGTGGAGGAAATACAGGAGATTGTGTTCGGCGACAACGACAATCTTTCCGCAATGGTTGCTAATCTTATTGATGCCGACCTGCTGATGCTGCTTACTGACACTGCTGGACTCTATACCGCTGACCCACGATTGGACCCCAAGGCTAAGCTTATCGAACGTGTTGACAAAATCAACGCAGCCATCGAGGCTCTTGTCGGTGCTAGCAGCAGCGGGCGAGGCACCGGCGGCATGGCTACCAAGATTGAGGCGGCGAAGCTCGCCACCGCTTCCGGGGTGGCTGTGGTAATCGCTAATGGGCGCGAGGCTGATATAATCGTCAGGTTGGCGAATGGTGAGGCTGTGGGGACTTTCTTCAGACCTGTCGCTTCCAGGCTGGAAAGCCGCAAGCGCTGGCTGTTGAGCCAGCTTTCTAAGGGGAAGCTTTACGTTGACGATGGCGCGGCGACAGTCTTGCGCAAGCAGAACAAGAGCCTGCTCCCCGCAGGGATTGCCAAGGTAAGCGGCAATTTTGAGCGGGGCGATGTGGTAAACATCTTCGATACTGCGACTAACGAAAAGATAGCATATGGAATTACCAACTACAGTTCCAGTGACATCGCTGTTATCAAAGGCGCTCGTTCCGACAGGATTGCCGAGCTCCTGGGTTACGAATATGGGGCTGAGGTAGTGCACCGCGATAATCTGGTAGTTCTCTAGCATCAAAAGGAGTCTCGAAATGCAAGCTGGTATGAGTGAAGTCGAGACCAAAGCAAAGGCGGCGAAGGCTGCCTCGAAGAAATTGGCATATCTCTCGACTGCCATAAAAAACAAGGCTCTGCTCTCTATTGCCGATGAGCTTGTGGCTAAAGAGAAGGACATCCTGGCTGCTAATCGCATTGACTATGCTGAGGGCAAGAAGGCGGGCATGAGCGCTGCTATGCTAGACCGCTTGCTGTTGAACACGGAGCGGACTAGAGGGATGGCGGCAGATGTGCGCATTGTGGCTGGTTTGCCTGACCCGGTGGGCGATATTTTCGAGATGCGCACTTTGCCCAACGGACTTCAGGTGGGGAAGAAGCGCGTTCCGCTGGGTGTGATCGGGGCTGTCTATGAGAGTCGACCCAATGTCACGGTTGATATATCTGTACTCTGTCTCAAGTCAGGAAATGCCATCATACTGCGCGGTGGCAAAGAGGCTGTGCACTCCGACTCGGCTTTGGCTAAGATAATTCAGAGCGCTGCATATCGTGCCGGTGTACCTGAGGGAGCAGTGCAATTCATCGAATCCACAGACCGCGCCCTGGTGGGGCAGATGCTCAAGTTGAGGGATAGTATTGACCTTGTGATTCCGCGTGGTGGAGCGGAGCTGATTAACTATGTGGCTCAGAATGCCACAATGTCTGTGGTAACAGGGGGGATTGGCGTCTGCCATACCTATATCGACCGTGCTGCCAATCTCGAGAAGGCTGTGGCCATCGTACATAACGCCAAGGTGCAGCGCCCTACGGTGTGTAATGCGCTGGATGCCATATTGGTTCATGCAGACGTGGCGAAGAAGTTCCTCCCCATGGTTGCGGCTGAGCTGGGCAAGGCGGGCGTGGAGATGCGCTGTGATGAGAGGGCGCTTAAAATACTGAAGCCACTGTCCGGGCTGAAGGTAGTTTCTGCTACTGGAAAGGACTGGGGCAAAGAATTTCTGGCGCTGATTGCTGCTGTCAAGGTGGTGGACTCTGTTGAGGATGCACTGGCACATATAGAGAAATACGGTTCGGGGCATTCGGAAGCTATTGTAACCGAGGACTACTCGGCGGGGATGAAGTTCCTAGATGAGGTGGATGCTGCATGTGTCTATGTAAATGCCAGCACTCGCTTCACCGACGGCGGACAGTTCGGTCTGGGTGCTGAAGTGGGGATAAGCACCCAGAAGTTCCATGCCCGTGGTCCCATGGGGCTCAAGGAACTCACCACCTATAAATGGATAATAATGGGAAGTGGTCAGGTTCGTTCATAAAGGGGGAAATAACATAATGGCAGATTTTCGGTTTGAAAGGGAGTGCCGCACTCCGTTCTCTGAGGCTTATCTCATTGCAGATGGCGAGGAGCAGGTGGGGAGGGTGGATATACATTACACACCTTCGATAGTCTATGCTACTCTGTTTGTTGCGGAGAATCTGACCTCAGACGATATTCAGGACCTCATCGATGCTATCGATGAGGAGTTGATTATGTCTGCGGATGTTGCCCGGGATGACTTCATTGTGACTGTGTATCAGGGGAAAGAGGTGGGGGTCTTCAGCGACGAAGAGTTCGCTGAGGATGAAGATTAGTTACAGTCAGCTTGTTACTGTCGCTTCCTGGTAAGCAGGGAGCGAGCAGTGGCTTCGATGTCGGCTGCGGTGAGCTTGTGTCTTTGTAGCAGCTCTTCTGCTTTTCCCGATTTGGCGTAGACATCGTTCAGAGCGACGAAAGACATGGGCACCGGAAGATTTTCCGCTACAATCTGAGCCACGGCGCTCCCCAAGCCTCCTCGTCGCAGGTGCTCCTCGGCAGTAACAATTGCGCCTGTTTCCACCGCTACTTTTGTGATGGCATCGCTATCCAGAGGCTTGACGGTTGACATGTTGAGCACGCGGCAGTCTATGCCATCCCGCGCCAGGCTTTGGGCTGCTTCCAGGGCAAAGGCAACCATGATTCCAATGGCGATGATGGTGATATCTTTGCCTTCTTTGAGGGTCGTTGCCTTGCCGACGGTAAATTTATAATCTGGTGTATTGATTACGGGAGTCTTGGGACGACTTAGCCTTATGTAGAAGGGCCCCTGGGTTTGAGCCGCCACTTCTATAGCCTGAACTGCTTCGATGGCATCAGCGGGTACAATCACGGTGAAATCGGGCAAGGAGCAAATCAAAGCCAAGTCTTCGATGGCATGGTGTGAGGTGCCATCCTCTCCTACTGTGATTCCACTGTGGGTGGTTACAATCTTAACGTTTTGTCTAGGTTGGGCAACGCTCATTCGAATTTGGTCGAAGCAGCGTCCTGGGGCAAACACAGCGAAGGTGCTGGCGAATACGGTCTTGCCTGAGGCAGCGAGTCCGGCGGCGATACCTATCATGTTCTGTTCGGCGATACCGCAATTGAAGAACCGCTCGGGAAACTCTTTGCCGAAAAGCCCGGTTTGAGTGGACTTGGAAAGGTCGGCATCGAGCACAACCACATTCGGGTTCTGTCTACCCAGTTCGACGAGCGTTTTTCCGTAGGCTTCTCTGGTGCTTTGCTCCATAGCTATTTCAGTTCCCCCATCGCCTTCTCTATCTCAGCCGCAGTAGGAGCCCTGCCGTGGAAGTCCACGTTGCCCTCCATGAAGCTGACCCCTTTTCCTTTGATGGTATGTGCGATGAGAACGGTGGGTCTGCCCTTGATTTTCTTTGCTTTCTCGAAAACATTCAGCAGTTGAGAAAGGTTGTGTCCATCGACCTCGGTGACATGCCAGCCAAAGGACTTGAATTTCTGAGGCAGTGGTTCGAGGTTCATTATGTCGCAATTCGGACCATCGAGTTGCAGGTCGTTATGGTCGACGATAGCGACAATGTTGTCGAGTTTAAAATGGGCAGCAGCCATGGCTGCCTCCCAGACCTGCCCTTCGTCGCATTCACCATCGCCGAGAAGAACATATACCCTGTAGTCTTTTTTATCGAGGCGCCCAGCCAGCGCTACACCGATGCTGAAGGATAGCCCTTGCCCGAGGGAGCCAGATGACATTTCGACTCCTGGAGTTGAGGTCATGTCGGCATGTCCCTGAAGCCTGCTATTGAGCTTTCTAAGGGTAGAGAGCTCATCAACTGGGAAGTAACCTCTCTCGGCAAGCACTGCGTAGAGCAGCGGTGCCGCATGACCTTTACTGAGGATGAATCGGTCTCGGTCTGTCCATTTAGGGTTCTTGGGGTCATGACGCAATATTTTGAAGAAAAGGGCAGTAACTATCTCAACAGCGGAAAGTGAGCCACCGGGGTGCCCACTTCCTGCCTTGCCGGTCATCATGACTATGTGACGGCGCAGTTCTTTTGCTTTCAATTCCATTTCTTCAAGTGGGGCTGAAGGGTTTAAAACACTCTTTCCCTGGGGGGAAGAAATAGCCTCGGCTGAAATATCTGCCGAGGCTTTGGAATAGGCTTGTTTACGCTTTGCTCCTCTACCTGCCAAGGGGACTGTTACCTCCAGCAGTGTCATTATACATTTTCCTTGTTCTCTCGTCTATACCTTGTTATAATTCTGCTCATGATTGTAGATTTTCATACTCATATCTTTTCACCCAGAATGATAGAGAAGCGCGAGCACTATCTGGGGCGGGACCCTCTCTTTGAGCAGATTTATGCTGACCCCAAGGCTAGAACTGTTACTGCTGAAGAGGTGATTGAAAGCATGGACAGAGATGGAGTCGATATCTCTGTGGTTCTCAGTATTGGATGGTCAAGCCATGAGCTTTGCTGCGAGACCAATGATTATATTCTGGAAGCGATAGCGCGTTATCCCAAGAGGCTTGTGGGTTTTTGCGCTGTGCAGCCACTAGCCGGAGATAAAGCGGTGGCTGAACTCGAACGTTGTGTTCGTGGTGGGGTAAAGGGTATAGGTGAAATAAGGTGCGATACTCAGGGTTTTGACTTTGCCGATAGGGTTATCATGGAGCCGATAGCTGATGTAGTGAGGAAGCACAGGCTTATTATACTAACCCATACTTCCGAACCGGTGGGGCATTCATATCCTGGGAAGGGAACCATAACCCCGGGTGTGCTCTATCGCTTCGTAACCAACTTCCCTGACCTGACTCTGGTGTGTGCTCACTGGGGCGGAGGATTGCCTTTCTACGCTTTGATGCCGGAGGTTGCCAAAGCGCTGTCCAATGTCTATTTCGACACGGCAGCCTCCCCCTGGCTCTACGGAGATGAGATATTTCGACATGTAGCGGAGATTGTTGGAGCAGAGAAGATTCTCTATGGCAGCGACTACCCGCTGATGA
>CAYHAX010000086.1:0-2227 GCA_964354695.1 uncultured Dehalococcoidia bacterium | reverse complement strand
AGCTATCATGAGGGCGCTGGCGAAGCGCCTGGGGGAGGATGAGGAGGAGTGGGGACTGACCGGCTTGCTTCACGACATAGATATCGAGCTTATCGGCGACAACTTGGCTGACCACGGCAGGCGCGGGGCTGACCTCACTGCGGAGGAGGGCGTCCCGCCCGAGGTCTGCCATGCTATAATGTGTCACAACTGGACTAATGAAATCCAGTGCGTAACCATGCTGGACAAAGCCCTCATTTGCAGCGACCCTCTGACCGGGCTCATCACGGCTGGGGCGCTGATTCGACCCGATAGGAAGCTGGAAGGGCTCACGGTTGAATCGTTGCTCAAGCGCTTCGGAGAGAAACGCTTCGCCGCGGGAGCTAACCGAGATTACATTGCTTCCTGCAAGGAAATGGGGCTCGAACTAGAGGAGTTCATCGGTATCGGGCTGGAAGCGATGAAGGGTATAGCTGCAGACCTGGGCTTGTAATGCCTCTGCCAAAGGCGGCTCGGGCAGGGCAGCCCAATGAATGGGGCAGCTGCGTTTTACACCTGGTGGAAGTCTTTGAATGGAGGGTGCGGCTATGCGATTGAAGGACAGGGTAGCCATTGTAACGGGCGGTGGCAGCGGCATCGGGCAGGGCATCAGCTTACGCCTCGCTGAGGAGGGCGCCAAGGTGGCAATTTGGGATGTCAATCTCGATGGGGCAAAAGACACCGCTCAGCAAATCGAGAAGGCTGGCGGCAGGGCGTTGGCGTTGAAGGTTGATGTTTCCAGTACTGCTCAGGTGGAGGCAGCGGTTAAAGAGGTACTGTCCAGGTTCGGCAGGATAGACATACTGGTAAATAACGCTGGTATAAGCAAACCCTCCAAAGTTGCGAATATGACAGACGAGGTATGGGATAAAACGCTTGACGTTAATCTGAAGGGCGTTTTTCTGTGCTCACGCGCTGTTATCCCCCACATGAAAGGACGCAAGTACGGCAAAATCATAAATATAGCATCAATCCTCGCAGCGCGAGGAGGTTTGTACTATGCTCACTACGGCGCAACCAAAGCGGGCGTGGTGGCGTTCACGCAGAGTCTGGCGATAGAGTTAGGACCGCACAATATAAATATTAATGCCATTGGTCCCGGGATTGTAGACACTCCTATGGCAGCAGGGGACGTTGAATTGGAGTACAGGCAGCGTTTAGTGAAGAGGATTCCCCTGCGCCGCATCGGTATGCCGAGGGATATAGCCAATGCAGCGGTGTTTCTGGCAAGCGATGAGGCTTCTTACATCACCGGGCAGTGTCTGTATGTCTGCGGCGGCTGGAGTGCATCTTCAGGGATGTAACAAGACGCAGGGCCAGAATTCAAATTGCCAAGTGTGGGGGCGATAGCCACCAGCATTGCCCAGCTTGAAGATTCTGGTAAGATTTTCTATATTGAGCATTCTTCTTAGAACCCTACCGTCTTGATTTGCTCAAAGGGCATTTCGAAGGTCATGGGCCAGAGTTTCACCCATGCTGAGCCCGCAATCTTCAGAGTAATCGAACCGTCCTGACTGTATGCCTGGTCGAACGCTCTTATGATTGGGATAACCTCTATGTCGTTGGTGATGTCGAAGCTCGTGGAGCTTCTGGCTCTGATTACGACGTCGTCTGTTCTTTCCGCCTTGCCCAACTTCACCCACTCCTCACCCACCTGGAAGTAGATAACGTACTCGATTCTGTCGAGGATAACCCCGCTGGGTTTTGTATTCCCCACTTCCATCGTGATATCCACCAGAGCGTTTGTCAGGCTGAAGTCCTCAATGTCTATATCGGTGATGTCTACCTCTGCTCCCACAAGCTTCTCCCCCAGCCGTGTCTTGACACCGGGGATGTTCATGACTGCGACAACACCGAAGCATATCGTTGCGGCAATGGCAAGGAACAAGAGCGCCGTGAGCACAGGCTTCCTAAATGGCTTAAGACGGGAAAGCCACCCCAGTTGTCTCATAGAGAAACACTCCTATCATCGTCTCGAATTGCTCTTGTTACTACGTCCTAAGAGTTTTCTGTGCCCCCATTTTTCACTCTGCAATTTGAAAATTGCAGAGTGAATTTGCCTTGAGGCTTTATGTCCAGGGTGGCGCTTTGATATCGGTATTGGCGAAGTAGTCGTCGTCGAGTTGACGCCGGGCGACCCCGGACTCAACCGCAGCTTTTGCTACAGCGTGCGTCACCGCCAGGTGCACCTTGTGCTCGAGGGGGTTGG
>CAYHAX010000085.1:0-12050 GCA_964354695.1 uncultured Dehalococcoidia bacterium | reverse complement strand
TCTGGGGTCGCCTGCCATGATATCGCCCAGCCAGAAAACCCATTTACAGTAAGGTTCGTCCTCTCTCATGCGGGGGATGAGCTTGAGGGGCATACATTTCATACCGGGGTCGAAGCACTTAGCCCATCCTTGAAATAGGGGCTGGTCTATAGACCAGCAGATCTTGTATATCCTGAAGTCCTCGCCACGATTGAGGAAATATTCCACTGTGGTGCAGCGATTGTTAGTGGCGATGCCCACATTTGGTGTCAGGAGATCCATCTCAGTGTCATATAGCAAGCTACCGTAACCGGCGTTGACCTGCTGCGTTTTGAGGCATTTTTCCACCGGAGTGCCCTGGATATTCAGGGCGTCTACAGTGTAATAGGCGTTATACTTGTTATGGATTTCCCAGAGCCTGAATTCCCTGCCCCAGGCTACCTTGTCCCCCCACTTCTTGGCGACCCTGCCAAACCACAGCCCATCTTGAAGTATGTAAAGAGTGCCGAGCCGTTTAATCAAATTCACCAGAACGCTCTTCGAGAAATCCAAAGGGCTCAGTTGTCGCACCAATGGCTTGCTATAGTCTTTCAGGTTCAACTTGCCCGGTCTGATAGGAGGGCATTTCACTGTGGTGAGAGGGAATACAGTCCCATCACTAAGATGCTCCGGATGAGGTAATGGACTTACGGGTGCTCCCATTTCTGTTCCCCCATTCTAGTCATTGACCTAAGAATCTATGCCAGTGAAAAGAAGCCTCTTTGACAGATTGCAGTTATTCTGTGAAAGGAGAGAAGGCATTCATGACCCCACTATTATAATGGACAGTTGGGATTTGGCAATTTGCCCTTTTCTCAACTCAGCTACTCTTCTACAGGGTTGTCTTCTTGCTTGGGCATAGTTCGGGTTGTAGCTGTGGTGGTATTAGGAACTAATTGAGAGTGTTAGCTGTTTGCGAATAGGGAATAGCAGGATTCTATAGTGGCTTGTGTGGATAAGCCGTGGCTAGTGCTTGTGAAAGTTGCTCCCTCGGGGCTTGGCTTTGCCGTGGTAGTAGGAAGACTGGCGCGATTTCCATTGTCCTTCGATAAAGGCGGCAAGCAGACAGGCTCCCAAGACACACACGAAGAGCAGCGCAAAATCTTGCCAGCCCATCTTTATAAACCTCCTACAGCTATGAACAAGCCTTGATAATCTTGTACAGAACATCGTACAGGAATAGTACTGGTTTTGTCAAGAGAACCATACTTAAGCGCACCTTACTTTTGCCACAAAAATTTTCTGGGGAGGTCGGTTTAAGGGGTCTTTCGAGGCTTTTTGAGTGGCTGTAAATTCCTTGACAACATGTGTTCGAGGTAGTAGCCTGTTTGGAGGGCTACGGACCTGGCAAAGGTCCAGCGGTAACAGTCGAGTCACCGATTCAATCTCCTCAATGAAATGAAAGCTGTTAAAGAATGTTATCCCTGTTTGGGTCGGCTGGTGCGCCAGGCTGCGGATCTTGCCACTGAGGACCCTGTTCTGAAGGCTAAGGCTATAGAGGAAGGGCTGAAGCTGCTGGGGCGCGAGTTTTCCACTGAAAGGCCCTCTATTTCCACGGCTACTCCGTTGCACCGTGTGGTGAGGGCTGTGACCGGCAACCCAGACCCTTATAGCCGGATGAAGGAAGCTGAAGTGAAGATGGCTCGCAGCATCCGCAAGGGCTGGAAGGCTAATCCGGAGGGCAGCCTCAGGGATTACCTTGTTCTGGCGGTACGGGGTAACAACATAGATTTCTTCAAGGACATGAAGGAGATCGAGGAAGGACTGGCGCTGCCGGTAGAGTTCGCCATTGATGATATAGCCAGATTTGAGAGAAAACTGAGAAAAACAAAAGAGATGCTCTACCTCGCCGACAATGCTGGAGAGGTTTTTTTCGATATACCTCTGGTGAAGAAGCTGGGCGGTTTCGCTTCTGTTACCTATGTGGTGAAGGAATCTCCAGTTCAAAACGATGTTACATTAGCTGACTTGAAGAGGTACAGGCTTGAGAAGGAGCTTCCTCGAGTGATGACCACTGGCACCGATACCCCGGGTGTCGATATGGAGATAGCCTCCGCTGAGTTTAAGGCGACGTTCGAGGCTGCCCCCTTGGTGCTAGCAAAGGGTATGGGATACTGGGAGACTCTCTCCGAGTTGCCTCCTCAGGGGAAGGTGTTCTATCTCCTGAAAGCCAAGTGCCAGCCTGTGGCTGATTCTCTGGGCGTGGCACTGGATAGCTATGTTGCCCTTTTGCGGTAAAAAGTATGGCAGACGAGATTAGACCGAAACTGAGGCAGGTGCAGGTTAGCCGTGGTCAGCAGCAGGGACAGCCGATGCTGGTGCTCTCCGACCCTTCAGGGTTGAGCGATTGCAGTGTAGTGCTGCCCGCGAGCCTGGCTCCGGTGCTGGAGCTATGCGATGGAACCCGTGACATCTCCACCCTGAGAGCGGTGCTGGAGTTGAGAGCCGGGTTGAGGGTGGGTCCCGGTTATCTGGAGAAGCTGTTCGCTGCCCTCGACAAGGCGCTGATGATGGACAACGAGCACTTCGCTAAGGCGTATGAGGAGGCAGTGCTGAAGTACAGGTGTGCGCCGTCACGTCCACCTGTTATGGCGGACAGGGTTTATCCTGCTAACCCTGAGTGGCTGGAAGCCGCATTGGGGCAGTATTTCGATGCTTTGCCACCTGAGAAGAAAAATGCGTCTGGGGTTGAGAATGTGCGCGGTCTGGTAAGCCCGCATATTGACTATCAGCGCGGCGGTGCTGTTTACGCTGAGGTATGGTGGCGGGCAGCGAAGGCAGCGCAGTCTGCGGAGGTGGTTATCATACTAGGCACCAATCATTTCAATGGTCAGAAGCTGATAAGTTTAACAAGGCAGAGCTACTCCACGCCTTGCGGTGTGCTGAACACGTGCGGGGAGATAGTAGATGCTGTGGCTTCTGCTCTGGGCGAGGATGAGGTATTTGCCGAGGAGTTCAGTCATAGAAATGAACACTCTGTGGAAGCGGCTGCTGTGTGGCTGCATTATTTAGTGAAGGATATGAAGGTTGAGCTTGTGCCTGTCCTCTGCGGCTCCTTTCACAGGTTTATCGAGGATAATAGGCATCCGGGAGAGGATGATTCGGTAGCGCGTTTTGTCGATAGCATGAGAAAGGCTACCGCTAACCGGCGCACCCTCATAGTGGCTGCTGCTGATTTGGCTCATGTGGGTCCGGCTTTTGGAGACCCTTATCCTTTTGACATTCTGGAGAGGGCAAGGCTCTCTGCTGCCGATACCGAGTTAATGAACGCTATCACTCAAGGTGATGCCGAAGGTATGTTCAGGCAGGTGAAGCAGGAGAGGGACCGCAGGAGAATCTGCGGACTATCGTCCATATACCTGGCGCTGCGTCTTCTGGGCGAGACGAAGGGTGAGGTCACTGGCTATGCGCAGTGTCCTGCAGACCAGCAGGGCGAATCGTTTGTATCTATTTGTGGCATTGTCTTCGGTTAACCACTTCCCGAGGTGTAGTGTGCCTGAGAAGAAAATAACGCTCGAGATTCATCTGCAACCCGGAGCTAAAAGGAACGAGATAGCAGGCTTCAGAGAGGGCGTTCTCTATGTGAAGGTTAATGCGGTGCCTGAGAAGGGCAGAGCCAACCAGGCGCTGCTCGGGCTTCTGTCGGAGACGCTGGGGTTACCCAGGAGCGCATTTGCTATAATCCGGGGTCAAACTAGCAGAAACAAGGTTGTGGCTGTGCGGGGCTTGACCGCGCAGGGGTTGCAGGACATGCTGGCGCGGGAGTTGCCCTGCAAGGATTTCTTGCATCTGGCGAAGGGGTAAGGTCTGGTTGTGCTGTACCCCCTTCTTGTTTAAAGCCGTGCGTTATCATAAAATGAAGTGGCTAAGATGGGGTTGCAGGTTCAGGGGAACTGGCGATGAATTATACATATGCGCATCTGCCCGAGGGGAAGGATATCGGCTTCGAGGGAAGGTCTTACAGCGTAACCGAGGGCTTCCTGGAGTATAAGGGGCGAAAGGTTCTATATCTCAATGCGGAGGCTTCAGAGATTTCGTTCTGCGACCGCAGCTATGCCATGCATCTGGGCAGCACAAATGTAAAGGGTTATGTGGTGAGGTGGAAGTACGGCACGAACGAGAAAGGCGAGCCTTTGTCTGAGATCGAGCCTGTCATGGATGAGCAGGAGCAGCGTGAGATAAGCAATTCGCTCAGGGACAAGTATAATATAGCTGCAGTAAGATTCATTTAGTGAATATTTTAAGCTGAGAGTGAAAAGAACAAGCTAGATTTAGTTGAGGACCATGCAGTCTACACACAGTTTTTTGAAATCTGCGCTTAGTTGGTTTCGCCAGCGCGCCACAAAGAGCCTTGTTTTAAAGCTAATCCTGGTCATAGTAGTGATACTTCTGATTAGCGCTGTAGGCGTCTATCTCATCGAGCGCAACAATCCCAATCAACCTGTAGGCAGGGGTTTTTCGTCCATAGGTGAAGCTCTGTGGTGGATGGTAGTTGTACTGACGAAGACCCCCGGATATGTGGGTGTCTACCCCATGGAGCCTGCGGCGCGTGCCATCTCTCTTGTCTTGATTCTCATCGGGCTAAGCCTTATCCCTTTGATCACTGCCAAGATAGCTTCTTATATGGTTACACAGCGCTTGAGGGAGGAAAGAGGATTGGAAAAGATAAGGAATAAAGGTCATACGATAATCTGTGGCTGGAACGAGCACATAGGTACGGTATTAGACAGTATGGTGGTGGGGCAGGAACTGCGTGAGGTGGTGTTGGTGAATTCGCTGACGCCTGAGAAGATGAATGAGATGTTGTTGAGATACAAGGCAAGGAAGCCTAAGTTTGTGAATGGAGACTTCACCAATGAGGCTGTGCTCGATCTCGCTAACGTCCGTCAGGCTGCAACTGTGATAATATTGACGGACAAAGCCCAGGGTGATGAATCCGGTGCGGATGAGAGGGTGATATTGGGTACGCTGGCTGTGAGGGCTGTGAATCCGAAGGCGCGGGTGTGTGTGGAGATACTGGAAGGGAAGATGGCTCAGCACGTGAGGCGGGCAGGCGCTAGCGAGGTGATAGTACATGGTGAGCATGACCCGTACATGATAGTGCTAGCGGCGCTATCGGAGGGTGTGGTGTTAACTGCCCGGCAGTTGCTTTTGCAGCGGGAGGGTAGCGCTCTGCAGCAGAAGCCGATACCTGCTGAATACATAGGAAGGAAATTCGGGGAGCTTGCCGCTTATTTCAAAGAGAGACAGAATGCGATACTGATAGGGCTGTACTGTCTGGGGAGGTCGTTGTGCGTGGAGGATGTGCTCGGGGGGGATTATTCGTTGATAGATGAGTTCATTGAGCGGAAGTTCAAGGAAGCGGGTAAGGAGTACCTGAGCTCGCAGCTTGAGATGCCTCAGGCTAATTTGAATCCTGGAGATGAATACGTTGTAAAGCAGGGTGAAATAGCGATATTGATAGGGAAGTAGGCTGGTTACTGTATCAAAGGGACAAGGGGGAAGTCGATGGGAGTATCGGTAGATAAGGTCGTGCGGGCGTCGCTATTCAGGGGGTTGACGAAAGAGGAGATGGAGAAGGTGCTGTCGCTGGGGCGTGAGGTGAAGTGGGGTGAGGGGGTGACGATAATCACTGAGGGTGAAGTGGGTGAGACTATATATATCATATATTCAGGTTCGGTGAAGGTGAGCAAGAGGTTGACTTTAGCTCAGTTTGCGGAAGGGGCAGGGCATGGCGAGAAGACTTTGATGCAGATGGACACTGCGGAGCCGATAGTGGTGGGTGAGGTGGCGATGTTGACGAAGTCGGAGCGTTCTGCGACGATAACAGCGACGAAGGAGTGTATAGCGTTGGAGGTACACGGCGCTGACCTGGCGAAGCTCTGTGATTCGGATACGGTGCTGGGGTTTAAGATAATGAGCAATCTGACACAGATATTGAGCGACCGATTGAGGAGGGCGAACCGGGATATCGTGCGGTTAGCTACAGCCTTGAGTGTGGCATTGGGCTAATAAATGAACGCTTGCCTTAGAAAGGTGACGTGAAGTTATGATTTACTGGGCGCCGTTATTGCATTTCTATCAGCCGACGAACCAGGTGCACTGGGTTTTGAGGAAGGTCTGTGAGGAGTCCTACAGACCTCTGGTGAAGCTGTTTCACGAGCTGCCCCACGCCAAAGTCACGGTGAATATCAATGCTGCTCTCACCGAGCTGCTCGATGAGCATGGGATGGTGGATGTTATTAAAGGCTTGCGTGATTTGTGCGAAAAGGGGCGACTGGAGTTCACCGGCTCTGCGAAGTATCATCCCATCCTGCCCCTCATCAGTCAGGATGAGATGATGAGGCAGATAGTGCACAACCACCAGACCAACAAGCAGTTCTTCGGGGATTGCTATTCGCCTCAGGGTTTCTTCCCTCCGGAGATGGCTTACAGCCGCGATATTGTGAAGCCGGTGCTGGAGACAGGGCACAAGTGGGTCATCTTGAGCGGGGTTGCCTGCCCCGTGGACTGGCCCAGCGATGCCGTTCATGGCATATCAGCGGGCAGACAGAAGCTTGTAGTGTTCTTCCGCGACGATATTCTGAGCAACAAGATTTCGTTTCGCAGTGTGGATGCCGCTGGTTTCCTCGAACAGTTGAGGCAGCTTCGGGGTAATAATAATAAGGACATCTATGTGGTAACAGCCATGGATGCTGAGACCTTCGGGCATCATATCAAGAACTGGGAGAAGATGTTCCTGGGTGAGGTCTATGAGGCTTTGAAGCCCTCAGAGCCTATAAGCCGAGGTGTCAGACACCTGCAACGCATGGTGGATACCCAGAAGGAGATATTCGGCGCGCCCGGCAAGACGGAGAAACCGGAGATAGAGGTGGTTACTATCAGCAGGCTCATGGAGCTATTCCCCCCGGGGCAATCTTTGGAGCCGAGAGCTTCATCCTGGAGCACGACGCTGGATGATATTAATGCTGGTAATCCATATCCACTGTGGAAGGCTAAGGACAATGCTCTTCACCATTTGCAGTGGCAGCATCTGAAGATTGCTACCGAGATGACCGAAAAGGCTGTGAAAGCAGCTACCACCGAGCAGGTGAAATACTATGCTGAGATAGCGCGAGGTCTTCTAGACAGGGCGATGCAGAGCGACCAGTTCTGGTGGGCTAGCCGCAGACCGATGTGGGACATCAATCTAATACACCACGGCTTGCTGATGCAGCGCGAGGTGATACTCAACGCTTACAAGGCTATCAAGATGAGCGATTTGCCCGAGGACGAGAAGACTGAGCACTACTATAGGGTTATCGCCGGCAGGGATATCAGGAGCAAAATCACAGACCAGCTTCTGCTGTATGGATGATTTTTCCCAAATTGGGCAACTACAACATCTTTTTAAGTTTGTACCTTCTCATGCTCAGGGAGTTGGTTACCACGCTCACTGAGCTGAACGCCATGGCTGCGCCAGCGATTATGGGGTTGAGCAGGAAGCCAGTGAAGGGATAAAGTATCCCGGCGGCTATGGGGATGCCCACGACATTGTAGAAGAAAGCCCAGAACAGGTTCTGCTTTATCTTGCGCATGGTATAGCAGCTCAACTCCAGGGTACGGGCTACGTCTCTGAGGTCGTCCTTTACCAGGACTATCCCGCCAGATTCGATAGCTATGTCGGTGCCCGAGCCGATTGCTATGCCCACATCCGCCTGAACTAAGGCAGGGGCGTCGTTTATGCCGTCGCCCACCATGGCTACCCGTTCTCCCTTTTCCTGAAGCCTCTTTATCTCGTTAGCTTTATCCTCGGGAAGCACCTCCGCCAGCACACGGTCTATCCCCAGACTGCGGGCTATGCTCTCCGCCGCCCTGCGGTTATCCCCGGTTATCATCACCACCTGCTTGCCCTGTGACTTCAGCCAGGCAACCGTCTCAGCAGCGAATTGCTTGGGGGTATCGGCAATGGCTATGATGCCTATAAGTTTTGCTTCCAACCCCACCAGCACCGCTGTCTTGCCCTCGCTTTCAAGTTGCGATATGCGTACATCGGCATTTACTATGTCTATGCTTTTTTCGGCGAAAAGCTTTCTGTTGCCCACGAGCACGGTGATTTTATTGTATCTCGCCTCCACGCCCTTGCCTGGGATGGCAATGAAGCTCTCTATCTCCGGGATGGCTATCTTTTGCTGCTCAGCCTTGCTCACAATCGCCTCGCTGAGATGGTGTTCTGAGCGCTTCTCGGCCGCGGCGGCGAGCCTCAGTATTTCTTCGGAGGAATGTGGGTTGGATAGAGGGACAATGTCTGTGACCACAGGCTTGCCTTTAGTCAGGGTGCCTGTCTTATCGAAGACGATGGTGTCCACCTGGCAGGCTTTCTCCAGCGTTGCCGCATCTCTTATCAAGATGCCGTTCTCGGCGCCTTTGCCCGTGCCCACTATCACTGCGGTGGGTGTAGCCAGTCCCAAGGCGCAGGGGCAGGCTATGATGATTACAGCGATGAATGCAGTGAGGGCGAACGATAGCTCAGACCCCGAGAGATACCAGGCGAGGAAGGTAATTATGCCAATGCCCAGGACGGTGGGCACAAAGTATGCTGACACCGTGTCAGCCAGCCTCTGCACAGGAGCTTTGCTGCCCTGAGCCTCCTCGACCAGTCTCACAATCTGGGCCAGGGCTGTATCTGCACCCACCTTGGTGGCTTTGAACTTGAGCCAGCCGCTCTGGTTCATAGTGCCGCCTATGACCTCGTCGCCCACATTTTTCTCCACAGGCACGCTCTCTCCGGTGAGGAGCGATTGGTCAACCGATGAACTTCCGTCAATTACCTTGCCATCTACAGGAACTCTGCCTCCTGGCTTAACTATGGCTGTGTCACCGACTATGACTTCCTCGACGGGAATCTCCTGCTCCTTGTTGTCTCTGATTACCAGCGCGGTTTTGGGCTGAAGCTCCAGCATCTTGCGGATGGACTCCGAGGTCCTGCCTTTAGCCAGCGCCTCCAGCATCCTCCCCAGAAGGATGAACACGATAAGCAGCCCGGCTACCTCGTAGTAAACATCGTCCATCCCGTAATTGGAGTTGCCCATCCAGATCAAAATGGATGAGGCTAAACTGTAGAGATAGGCGGTGCCGGTGCCCAGGGCGACGAGTGAGTCCATGCTGGCGCGCCGGTTTTTTATCACCGCCCTGATGCCCACGGTGTAAAACTGGTAACCTGCGGCAATAATAGGCGTGGTGAGCAGCAGTTGCAGCAGCACCATATACCCATCGGAGATAGAGGGTATGGGCAGCCCAACATGGTGTCCCATAGCGAAGTAGAGCAGGGGTATGGCGAAGACCAGAGAGACGAAGAACTTAATTCTAAGGGTTCTTATCTCACGCTGCCGCGCCTCTTTCTCGCGGTCAACGGTGGTCTCCTCTACGGGCGTGTAGCCGGCGTCTTTAATCGCTTTCTTGATAGCTTCCTTAGACGTGAGGGTGGAGTCGAAGACTATCCTTGCCTTTTCGTTCACGGTAAGCTGGCTGGAGACGATGCCACTGACCCCTTTGAGCGCAGCCTCTACCGTGCCCAGGCAGTGGGGGTTGTCCATGCCGATGACCTTGAGGTTGAGCGTCTGAGCTTCTTCCTTGAGGACGTTGTAGCCCGCCTCTTTTACCGCCTCCTCCAACGCTTTGGGGCTTGCTTTACTGGGGTCATATTCAACATAAGCCTTCTCGGTGGCGAAGTTTACCGCAGCTTTGGAGACACCCTCCACCTTGTTCAGCGAGTCCTCAATAGCAACGGCGCAGGAAGCGCAGTGCATCCCGGTTATAGGGATAGTGGCTTTTTCCAGGCTCTCCTTGCTTTCCTCGCTCTCTCGGGGTGTTTTCTCTTCAGCAGAAGGAGGCCTCTCCAAGCCTTTCTCAACCAGGAACTTATCGCGGCATCCCGGGCTGCAGAAATAGTACGTCTTGCCCTCGTGCTCCACTTTGAGAGCCGTTTTCTCATCCACATTCATTCCGCAGATTGGGTCGATTGTCATATCCTTCTTCCATCTACTGATTACTAAGGCTTTATTTGGTCATTCAACAGAATGCCATTCTATACCGACCTTCACTTTTTAAGGTAACTTGGGTCTGGTGACGCTGCTCCGAACCCCAAAAGTGCTCTCCAGTTTACAAATGGCCCAAGATTTCTAAATGCTTCAAGGTCTATGTACCTATTCTTGAATCTCTGCTCTTTTTGCAGATCTTTTATGGCATTGAGAACACTCTCGAAGATTGTTGATGATGAATCACGGGGGACGGGATGCAGTTCAAAGGCTTTGCCTTCCCAAAAGAACCGCTTGTGCTTCAAACGTTTGCTGACATTATTGGCTGATACAAAGTAATACTCCGCCTTGATTGATGAATGATCCTTATCAAGACGAAGCCAGCCTAGCGCCTGATTATAGTGCCAAGGAGTAACGTGCTTTTGTTCGAACCAATATTCAGCGGTTGCATAGGATTCGGGTGCTTCTTCGCGGGGAACTCCTGATATCGTGTTGATATATTGGAGATAGTTTTGTCTGTTCTTTTTCAATTCAGTGAGGTATACGTTAAGTGAACATCTATAGACAGGTATTTCAAAAAAGCTGTGTCCAAACATCAAATCCACCTCATTCAGTTAATCTGAGGCATCCGCTTTTGAGCAAGGTGAAGCAGGTGCTCCAATCTACCCAAATACACACCATTGATGTCATTGCGAGCCGAAGCGAAGCAATCTCAACGCTTTTTTCAAATCGCGCCTTTCGATTGCTTCGTCGTCCGCCAGAGGCGGACTCGCAAGGACATGTGACTACCATTCGCTAGAGTTTCAATCCCTTTGCCACGCGCTTGCCAAGCTCCTTATCTGCCTTGGTAAGGTTCTCCACCATGCGCTTCTGAATCTGCTTGTTTGCTTTCCCCAGAGAATCAACTATGTTGTCAACCAGATGTGCTTGGTCCACTTTGCCGAGGGAACGGTAGCGTTGACCTGCCTGCTCGAAGTCGTTGGTCACACTGATTTTCCTGCGTATTACAGCCCCTTCGAGGTGATATTTTTCATTTGGTGTAGCTGGTGCCTCATTGGGCATACCGCCTGCCAGAGTATTGGGTTCGTAATTAACCGTTCCTCCACCGTAGGGCGCGTACTGCATGAATCCGTCGCGCTGGTTGTTGTTGACCGGCGCCAGAGGCCGATTTATGGGGATCTGCAGGTAATTGGGCCCCAGGCGATGCCGCTGGGTATCCGCGTAGGAGAATACCCTGCCCTGCAACAGCTTGTCGGCGGAGAGTTCGATCCCCGGCACGATAGAGGCGGGGCAGAAAGCAGCCTGCTCCGTTTCGGCAAAGTAGTTCTGCGGGTTGCGAGTCAGCACCATCTTGCCCACTGGCATCAGCGGGAATTTGTCCTCGGGCCAGGTCTTGGTGGCATCGAGGGGGTCGAAGTCCTGCTTCAACTCATCGGCAATTTCCATAATCTGGACATTCAGCTCATATTCTACAGTCTTACCTGAGGCTATTGTGGCATGCAGGTCGCGGGTGGCGATGTCGGGGTCTTCCCCTGCAAGTCGGGTAGACTCGTGGCGGTCAATCGTCTCTATCCCCGCCATGGGCTTCCAATGATATTTAACATAGACCGCCTTGCCTTTAGCGTTCACCCACTTGTAGGTATTGACCCCGAATCCTTCCATTTTCCTGTAGCTCTTGACTGTTCCTCTATCGGAAAAGAGCCAGGTAATCATGTGGGTTGATTCGGGCGTCAGCGAGATGAAATCCCAGAAACGGCTATTAGCTGAGGAGCTGGTGGGGATATTGGTATCAGGGGCGGGTTTGAAGGCGTGCACCATATCAGGGAACTTGATGGCATCGCGGATGAAGAAGACGGGCAGGTTATTTCCTACCAGGTCGTAGTTTCCTTCTTCGGTATAGAACTTCACGGCAAAGCCCCTGGGGTCGCGGGCCGAATCTGCCGACCCTTTTGCTCCTACTACGGTGGAAAACCGGACGAAGACGGGCGTTTTCTTATTCGGGTCTTGCAAGAAGTT
>CAYHAX010000084.1:0-3144 GCA_964354695.1 uncultured Dehalococcoidia bacterium | reverse complement strand
TCAGCGGAACACTTAGTCCCTAAGTCTCTCTAACTGTCCAGCAGTATTACCTTTCGACTTTCTCGGGCTAACCTTTTGCCTCGTTTTTCGTTTTTACATATAGAGATGCGGTAACGTGAAACCTGAATTGCGCGTTGGAATACGAATGGAGGAGGGTTTACTAGTGAAGAAGTGGATGCTGATACTGGGTATGCTGGCGGCCCTGGCTGTCCTGGTAGCTGGCGTAGCGCCGGCTTATGCTCAGGGCATGGGTAACGCTGGTAAATCGGTGAAACGCTCCTGTGATGAGTGGCTGATGGGCAGGATTCTAGCGAAGTCCGGTGATGCCGGTAACGGCACTATCCGCCTGGAGTCGCAACAGGGGGATAAAGAAATTGACATATTTGTTAACGGACACACTGTGTATAAAGCCTGGATGGCGTCATGGGAGGTCGTTACGTTCAATAGTCTGGCTGTTGGCGACTGGACAGCAGCATGTAACAAGGATGGTGTGGCGAGGCAGGTAATTTTACTGAAATCGCCTCAGTCACCTCTTTGTATAAGGATTGCGGGCAATGTGACCGCTGTAAACGGAAATCAGGTCACAGTAACTACTGATGATGGTCGCACCTATACCATAGACAGCCTGTCAGAAGATATTAAGGTAGGGGAACCTGTCAGGCTGACTATTGGCAGGTGTGTACCATTCTTCGGCAGATATTTCCCCGGTCTTCATCTGGGATGGTTCATCGGTGAAGGCAATCAGGGAGCTGGTCCCCAGGGGGTTGGTCCCTGGATAAAGAACAAGGATTTTCAGGGGAAGCTGGAGAAGTTCAGGGAGAATTATAGAGAGAGGTTTGAACAGAGGTTTCAGAGGTGGCAAGAGCGGTTCGGCGATTAGTAGAGAGGATGCGAGTCGTTTTCGAGTGAAGTAGTCTTTGCCTGCACCTAGCTACTGGGTTATACTGGTGGCTAGCAATTCCGAGAGGAGTCAGTGGTGCAGGCTGGTGAAGATATAGCCCGGAGGTTACAAAATCGCGACCACCAGGCGTGGAGTGAGCTCTATGAGGAATACTTTCCCAAGGTCTATCGATATGTCGTCCTCAGGGTGGGTAATAGAACGGAAGCTGAGGATCTGGCTGAGCAGGTGTTCCTTAAGGCGCTTGAATCTATATCGTCGTTTAAATGGCGGGGGGTGCCTGTACCAGCCTGGCTATTCCGTATTGCGCATAATCAGGTAGTTGACTACTGGAGGAATACTAAATCAAAAGGCTTTTTGCCTCTGGATGAGGACCTGGTGCAAGATGATGCCGATCCTCAGAAAGAAGCGGAAATGAGTTCGGATATCCAGAGAGTGAAGGGGGCAATGGGGCAGCTCACCAAGGCACAGCGCGATGTGATTGAGCTACGCTTCGCCGGGGAGTTGTCAACTGCAGAGGTGGCGAAGGCGCTCGGGAAAAGTGAGGGGGCAGTGAAGGTGCTGCAGCACAATGCGCTGGTAGCGCTACGCAAGAAGCTTGGAGGTACGGAGCAAACATGAAGAAGGGGCTTGAGGAAATTCTGAATATATGCCTCGAGCGTATCACGGTGAAGGGTGATAGCATCGAGCAATGCCTGGCTAGCTACCCAGAGCAGGCAACTGAGCTGGAGCCGCTACTTAGGGTAGCTCTTTCTGTGAGCAAGGCTTCTTCTTATATTAAGCCCCGCCCCGAGTTCGAAAGGGTTGCTAAGTACAGGTTTCTTTCTGCCCTCGAGACCAGGAGAAATGAGAAAGCCGCGCGCCGCACCCAGCTTTGGGGGTGGCAGCGGCGGTGGGCTGTGGTTTTTGCTGTAATTCTGGTTCTGATTTTGCTGGGCAGCAGCACGATAACAGCCTCAGCGAGCAGTTTGCCAGGCGATACGCTTTATCCAATGAAGACGGCAACCGAGAAGGTGCAGGGCTTTTTCACCTTCGGTGGTGAAGCGAAGGCTAGCTTTCATATGAAGCTCGCCCAGCGCAGGCTCGCTGAACTGGAGTTATTGACTGAGAGAAGTCGAAATGTGCCTGAGTGGCTTCTGGAAGTGATGAATGAGGAGACGAATCAGGCAATCGAGATATTGGGTCGGGAGGAACCGGCTAAAGCTGAGCTGGTTAACAAATTGATAGGCATAACATCCGGTCAAAATACGGTTTTGACACAGGTTATGGAGAGAGTTCCTCTGAAGGCTAGGCTGAGGTTCCAGGAAGCACTGGAGCGAGCCGAGCGTGCTCATGATAAGGCGAGATTATTGAGGGAGAAGGGTTCAGGGGCAGACAAGCTGAAAGGCAACTCACCCCTCTCCGGGATATGGGGCAACGTAAGTTATAGTTGGGGTAGCGAAAGCGGCAGTTATTTTGGTGGTATTGCCTTGCTGGGGCTATTGGACGGCGAGCTTTCTGCTGTCGGCGGGAATGAAAGCATTGCCTTCGATGATGGGGGAACCGGTTCACAGCAGAATGACAAGGCTAACGGAAAGTCAGGCGCTACTCATTGACATAAAGTTTTAGGCTGTGATTGCTTCCTTCTAATCGTTGGTGAGTACGATAACCCTCTTGACACCCTCTTCCCCACCTTGTCTCGAAGGTACCAGCCTGTCGGCTCCGGGGATTTCGTCTGAAGCATTTTTTACTTCGTCGAGGTCTTCCAGAATCTTCAGCAGGGGAGTAGGGGTCTCTAAATGCAGCCTGATGGTGATACCTTTATCTACCGAGCCTCCCAGGTTCATCACTTCCAATTTAGGGGTCTGTTTCAGGTGTTTATGGAGTTGCAGCATTCGGTTTAGACCTACGGGAGGCGGTACAGCCAATTCCACAGTTCCCTGGTAAAGGACAGAATACCGGTCGTTTTCCTCAATTCTTCCGGGTGATGGCTGCTCTTGCGCTACCTGCATAGGTGTTATTGGCTCAACCCTGGCTGTCTCCAGCGCCTTGCCCGCTTCTGACGAAGGCATAGCTATGGTTTCGCTGATGCTCCTTGAGATAGCGGTCAATTTATCGTGAAACGCCTTAAATATTTCCTTTGCCTCAGCTTCGGTTACCTTTTTGGTTCTCTTGCTCTTCGTAAGCAATTGCTCCGCTTCTCCTATAAGCTGAACAACTTTCTCCGCTTGCTTGCTCACTTCCCTCATAGCGTGCTGTACTTTCGC
>CAYHAX010000083.1:0-5913 GCA_964354695.1 uncultured Dehalococcoidia bacterium | reverse complement strand
CTCGATAGCCAGCACTGGCGGCTGCCAATCTAACAACACAATACGATATAGCTCAACACGCCTTGCTTTTCTCGGCACCTCCAACCCAGCTCTAGCCAAGCGGTAAAGAGGCACCCCCTTAATCTTGACTGCACTGTACATCGGAGGGGTCTGCTCAATGGAGCCTCTGAAAGAGGATAACGCAGCCTCAACCTGCTCTCTGGTCAACGAAGAGACATCGCCCTGCTGTGTTACCTTGCCCGTCGCATCGAAGGTATCGGTAGCTACGCCCAGTTCAATCTCAGCACGGTAAGACTTTGTAGCTTCAGCGAGGTACTCAATTAAACGAGTCGCTTGCCCCAGACATATCGGCAACACGCCTGTAGCTTCAGGGTCCAGGGTGCCAGCATGCCCAACCCTTCGCTCCCCACTCAGCCTCCTGACAAGAGCCACCATGTCAAAAGAGGTCTTGCCTCTCGGCTTGTCCAGATTCAGGATTCCATCGATAGTCAACTCTTATCCGCTTTGTCTGTAGTGTCAGTCGGAGTTACCTCTTTGATAATTTGGAGCAGGCGACTCCCCCGTTCGATAGAATCATCACGATAAAAGCTAAGCTCAGGTGTATAGCGCAACGAAAGGCGCTCGCCCAAATTTCTTCGTATGAACCCTGAAGCTGCAGCAAGCCCCTTCTCCACCTGCATCTTCTCCTCCTCCGTCCCCATGATACTGACATAAACCTTGGCATGCCTTAAGTCGGGGGATGTTACCACTTCAGTCACACTGATGACACCTGTGAGCCTGGGGTCCCTCACCTCACGCCTGATTAGCTCGCTTATCTCCTCCCGAATGAGCTCCCCAACACGTTCCTGACGACGCGTTCCCATCTCGCCCCCATCTAGGGCACGAAAGCTATACCTTCTCTTTTCTATAGCTCTCTATGATATCGCCAACCTCGAAATCTGAGAATCCTTCTACGCCAACTCCACATTCGAGTCCAGTTGCCATCTCTTTCACATTTTCCTTGAAATGCTTCAAGCTCGATATGTGTGATTCCACCACAACAGCGCCCTTGCGAATAACCCTGGCAATAGCACCCCTGCTGACCTTGCCGTCCGTTACATATGCACCTGCTATCTTGCCCTGCTTGACACTGAAAACAGCCCTCACCTCAGCATGCCCCTCGACAGTTTCAACGTAGGTAGGCTCCAGCATACCGGCTAACGCCTTCTCGACATCCTCGACCAGAGTGTATATCACCTGATAGGTGCGTATATCGATACCCTCCAGGTCAGCAAGACGCTTCGCCTCCGGCTCCGGCTTTGCGTTGAACCCTATGATAACTCCCTTGGAGGCAATAGCCAGCGAGACATCGTTCTTCGTGATGCTGCCGCTTCCCGTATGCACAATCCTCACCTTGACATCGCCACTTACCAATTTATCCAAAGAATCCCTTATAGGCTCGATACTGCCCTGCACATCGGTCTTCAATATTATGTTAAGCTCTTTTACCTGCCCTGCCTGAATCTGAGCGAAAAGGCTGCTCAGCCTGGGTGCTCTGGGAATAGTGGTCAGCTCTTTCTCTTTCTGCCGCCGTTGTGCCTCAGCCCTCGCCTCCCTCTCACTGCTGACGGCAGTCAGGATATCGCCCGCCTGCGGTACAGTGCTCAGCCCCAGCACTCCCACAGGTGTGGAAGGACCCGCACTCTTCACCCTTCTGCCCTTGTCATCGAACATTGCTTTGACCTTGCCCCAGATGTCACCAACTACAATATAATCGCTGATTTCAAGAGTGCCGGTTTGCACCAGAACTGTTGCCAGGGAACCCCTGCTACTATCCAGCTTAGCTTCGATGACCACACCTTTAGCCGGCTGAGCCGGGTCGGCTTTCAGCTCCTGAATCTCAGCAACCAGCAGCAGGTTCTCCAATAGGTCGGGGATGCCATCCCCACGCTTGGCGGAAACAGGCACGGCTATAACATCACCGCCCCACTCCTCTATTACCACGCCGTTATCAGCGAGTTGTTGCTTGACCCTATCTACATTAGCAGTCGGTTTATCCACCTTATTAATAGCGACCACTATAGGCACATTCGCAGCTTTAGCATGGCTTATAGCCTCCAATGTCTGAGGCATCACCCCATCATCGGCAGCAACCACTAGAACAGCAATATCAGTAACCTGTGCCCCCCGGGCTCGCATCGCAGTAAACGCTTCATGCCCCGGAGTATCGAGGAAGGTAATTCTCTGACCGTGAATCTCAACCTGATAGGCACCTATATGCTGGGTGATGTTGCCAGCCTCAGTATCAACCACATTGGTCTGGCGTATCGCATCAAGGAGCTTGGTTTTGCCGTGGTCGACGTGCCCCATGATAGTAACCACCGGAGAACGCAGTTCAAGGGCTTTGCTTTCCTCAGCGGATTGAGGCTTCTTGACAGCCGCTGCCCCCACAGATACCTGAGGCTCCCCCTTTGCTTCAAAGCCCAAATCGGCAGCAACGATAGCCGAGGTCTCATAGTCAATAGCCTGGTTAATGTTTGCCATCACACCATTTCGAATCAGATGCTTGATCGCCTCGATCCCGCTGATTCCCAGGATATCAGCCAGTTGCTTCACCGTCAGCATACGTGGGATAACCACCGAAGGTTTAGGCTCCGGTTTCGCTGGAGCCTTAACCTCAGGCTTAGGCTCAAGTTTAGCCTCAGGTTTAGCCTCTGCTTTGACCTCTGACTTAACTTCGGGCTTGGCTTCGGTCTTAACCTCAGATTTAACCTCTGCTTGGGCTGGAGCCTCAGCCTCAGGTTTAACCTTAGGCTTAGGCGCAGCTTTTACCTCTGGTTTGACTTCCGCATGGGCTGGAGACTTGGTCACAGATTTAGCCCCCGGTTTAACTTCTGGTTTGGCTACAGCTTTAACCTCAGCCTTGACCTCTGCTTTCGCAGCAGCCTTAGCTGAGGGTTTAGTCGCGGCCTTAGTCTCAGGTTTAGCCCCGGGCTTAGCTGCAGCTTTGGACTCTGCTTTAGCCGCTGGCTCCCCTGCTACTATAGGCTTGCTCTTCTCAGCGTGTTCTTCGCTGCCAACTTTGCGCTTCATTCACAAGCTCCTTCGCAACGAAGCTCAGAACAGTAGGCGGTATCGCTACTAATACCGGAGAGTGTCTTGCCATATTCCAGAAGTGCAGCGCGCTGCTCTGAACTAAGCTCTGCCTTCAGATAGTGTTCCAGTCTCTTTTTCACCAACCCTGCCTCCCAACAGCTCCGCGACTTACAAAGATAGGCGCCTCGTCCAGCTTTCTTGCCTCTGCTATCTATCTCTATATTGCCCTGAGGAGTACGCACAATCCTCACCATCTCCCACTTCGGCTTCTTCTGGCGGCAAGCTATACAGGTACGCTCAGGAACATGTTTTGTACGCTTCTGAGGACCCGCCATCTACTATCTCACTCCTCAAGTTCATCCTCGAACTTATCGAGGGGCGACACTTTTTGCTTGCGAATCTTCCTCGACTTGCTTTCCTCGAGCCGCTCCTCTTTGACGGATTTCTTCTTCTTATCTTTCTTTTCCTTCTCCTTGCCCTCACCCCTGAAATCCCGCCCCGCAAAAATATCCTCGGCAAAACGAATTAGCGGCTTCTCGGAAGGCACCACGACCTCAGCAGGAGGTTCGTAGGGCACCAACTCCTCTTCCGCCTCCTCGCCCTTCTGAGGCAACACCGGCTCTTGCTCAACCAGCGGCAGCACATCGCTGACCGCTAACTTTTCCTTCTCCTCAGCCGCCACTATCTCCACACCCTCTTTCGCCTCATCCTTAATCGGCTCTTCAACCGTGACCGCCTCAACTGCCGCCTTCGCAGTCACCGGCTTCCTCTCAGCCTCAACAATACTTGCTGCCTTGATATCTATCTTCCAGCCGGTCAACCTGGCAGCAAGCCTGGCATTCTGACCTTCCTTACCGATAGCCAGCGAAAGTTGCCCGTCAGGAACCACTACTACCGCTGACTTCTCCGTCTCATTAACATCCACACCCAACACCGGAGCAGGACTCAAGGCATTAGCAATGAAGACCTTGGAATGAGGATGCCACTGAATTACGTCTATCCTCTCGCCCCCGAGCTCATTCACCACACTTTGAATCCTCACACCTCTCAGCCCAACACAGGAGCCCACGGGGTCTATCCCCTCCTGCTGCGCTGCTACAGCCACCTTGCTGCGATAGCCAGCCTCACGAGCGACAGCCTTAATCTCAACAATCCCGTTGGAAATCTCGGGAACCTCTATTTCGAAAAGACGACGCACCAGATTGGGATGGGAACGGGACAGAATGAGCTTCGGACCTTTATTGGTGCGATTCACCTCAAGCAGGTATAACCTGAGCCTCTGACCCACACGGTAGCGTTCAGTCCGCATCTGCTCTACAGAAGGAAGCACCCCCTCTGCTTTGCCCAGGTCTACAATCACTTGCCTGGGGTCCACCCTCTGTACCACACCGCTGACAATATCACCTTCTCGATTAGCATATTCTCCAAATATAAACTCGCGCTCCGCCTCGCGAAGGCGCTGCAGCACCACCTGTTTGGCAGTCTGTGCGGCGATGCGACCAGGGTGAAACGCTGCCGATTCCAGGGAAAGCGTCTCGCCCACCTGCACATCTTTCTTTATCTTTTTTGCTTCCGCTAGAGACATCTCGCGATAAGGGTCGGTGGGCTTCTCCACTACAGCCTTGATAGTATAGACTTTAACATCGCCGCTGGCGGGGTTTATCTTCACGGAGATATTATGCTGTGCGCCGATTTCGTCTTTCTTAAAAGCAGAGACAAGTGCAGCCTCAACAGCAGAGAAAACCACCTCTTTAGGCAGATTTCTTTCTGCTGCCAACTGAGTAATAGCGAGTATGAAATCCGTCTTCATCCTGCCCTCGCCTCCTTATTCAACCACCAAAACCCCCAATCAATTAAAAAAGTGGGTCGAGCCCACTTAACAAAACTTCCTATCACGAGGAATATAGCACTTTTTGAGCCATAAAGCAACCCCCCCTGTACTAGATTCAAAATTAGCACTCAGCCATCTGCCCCACCCTTCCGACATTAGATATGCAAATCGTAGGCACGGGTTTCAAACCCACCCCATACATAAAAAAATACCCACAAAGGAGCAAAAATGTGTAGGGACGTTCAATTGAACGCCCCTACCTACGGTGTAAACTCAAAAGCTATTTCAAGAGGACTTCGAGCCTCTCCGCTACCCGCCCCAGAGGCACAAGCTCAATATCCTTCGCCCTGCGCAACTTCACCTCAACGCTGGAAGACTTCAGCGTCCGTCGGCTCACCGTCAACCTCACAGGCATGCCCAGAAGGTCGGCATCGTTGAACTTGACCCCCGGCGACTCGTTGCGGTCATCGAAAAGCACCTCATACCGCCTCTGAGAAAGCTCGCTGTATAGCTTCTCCGCAGCCTCAGCCACCGCAGGCTCGTCTATGTTCAGACCACACAAATAGACCTGATAAGGCGCTATTTGAGAAGTCCAGATGATTCCCTTATCATCGTGGTTCTGCTCTATGACCGCCGCCAGAAGCCGACCCACGCCGATGCCGTAGCAGCCCATAACCATCGGCTTCTGCACACCATCGCGGTCGAGATAGAAAGCCTCCTGCCTCTGACTGAACACAGTGCCCAGCTTGAACACATGCCCAATCTCAATGCCGCGCATTGACTTCAATTCGCCACTGCACTTCGCACAGCGATGCCCCGCCTTTGCCAGAGCTATATCCACAACCAAATCGACCTTGAAGTCACGAGGGCAATTTGCATTCTTGAGATGGTAGCCATCTTTATTAGCGCCCACTACGAAGTTGTGCCCAAGAGCTATCGAGTCATCAGCCACTATCTTGATTCCCTTCAATCCAACAGCCGAAGCCGAGCCAGCCACCAGCCCCGCT
>CAYHAX010000082.1:0-7020 GCA_964354695.1 uncultured Dehalococcoidia bacterium | reverse complement strand
AACCCGCGGACCGATTACTCGATCACACGCTCTCCAGGCGTGCCTGATAGACCACTCCAGCACCTCTCCGCGAAAAAACAGATTTCACATGGCGGAGAGGGTGGGATTCGAACCCACGGTTGCCTTACGACAACTCCGCTTTTCGAGAGCGGTACCATAAACCACTCGGACACCTCTCCCCTGAACCTATTTGATTGTTAAGTCTTTATTCCTGTACCTGCTCCATGCTATGATATACTAACTTCGCCAGCGAACTATTCTACCTAAGAGAAGTATACAGGTCAAGTTTGCCAGGTACAAGCTGAGGGCGGGTTTCAAACCCGCCCCTACAGGGGCGATTGAAGATTAGGGGGCTGAAGAGAGATGATTGAAATAGGGATGGATCCTAATATCTTCACCATCGGCAATTTCACCATGAGCTGGCATGGACTGTTTACCGGGCTCGCTGTGCTCGCTGCCGTGTTATTGGTGGCGAGGCTGTCTAAAGAGAGGAACGTCGCGATTGACGATGTCTACACCATTGCCTTCTGGGGTATCCTCGGCGGGGTAATTGGCGCCAGGCTTTTCCATGTTATCGACCAGTGGGAGCTCTACAGCGGTGACCTGTTGCAGGCGCTGCGCTTCTGGGAGGGCGGTCTTTCCCTCTACGGCGCTCTTATCGGCGGCTTCGTTTTCGGCATAGGCTATGCCGCTCTCAGGAAGCTGCCCCTTGGACGGATTTCCGACCTCGCCGCTCCAGGGATGGTTCTGGCGCAGGCTATTGGGCGTATCGGCTGCCTGATAAACGGCGATGCCTACGGCACACCCACATCTCTGCCCTGGGGCGTCATCTATACTAATCCCAACGCAGCGGATTTCACCATAATAGGGGAGCCCGCGCGCCATCCCGTGCCTGCCTACGAGATTATCTACGACCTGATTATCTTCGCCTTGCTGCTCACCCTGCGCAAGCGCTTCAAGAAGGACTGGATGCTCTTCCTCATCTATGCTTCGCTGTATTCCTTCGGCAGGGTGCTGTTCAGCATAGTGAGGGGAGACGAGCAAGCTGTGCTGGGTCCGCTGCATCAGGCGCAGGTCGTTTCGTTGATAATAATGGCGATAACAATCCCTGCGCTCATCTGGCTCGCCAGACGCCCTGCTCCACGGAGCTAAATCCTAAATTAGAAACCCGAAATCCTAAACCTCGGTCTGAGCTTGTTTGAAGGCAAATTCAAAATCCGAATTGCCAAATGTTTTAAACAGTTGGACTTTGAAGTTTGATATTGTTTAGAATTTAGAAATTGGGATTTAGAGTTTCTCGCTGTTAGCGCCATCTGCGGGGCTTGTTGCGCGGGGGCTTGGTGCCGGTGTCCGCCGACTGGCTCATCTGGCTTCGATAATCCGGAGCAAAGATGGGGATGACATTGCTCAGCTTGGGGTCCTGCAGCCTCGAGGCTAAGCGCCCCTCGATTCCCTCCAGGAAGCCGGCGACGGTGATAACGGTGGGCAGGCGCGAGTTGTAGCGGTAGTTCAATATCTGGTAGAGCTTCTCCTGCGCCCAGGGCGTGCTGCTCTCGGTGCCTAAATCGTCCAGGATAAGCAGCGGGCTGGACTTCACCTTCTCAAACAGTTCGTCGTAGGTTACTTTGCTCTCGGGACTGAAGGTGGAGCGCAAATGGTCGAGCAAGTCAGGCACCACAGCGAAGAAAATGGGCCTCCCCGCTCCCAACTGGTGGTTGGCGATGGATGCAGCAAGATGAGTCTTGCCGCAGCCGTGCATACCCAAGAAAACCAGCCAGTTCTCGGGCGATTCAGCGAACTGACGAGCCTCCCTCAGAGCCATTTGCAGGCTTTCTTTACCCTTCTCATCGGCGTTCATCCCGCGGGCATCGAAGTTCTCGAAGGTCTTGTCGTTCAGGAACTGGACGGTGAGTCCCCCTATCTGCTGGAAGAGCGCTATGGGAGGCTTCTCCAGTTCGCACTGCTGGGCTATAGCCGGGTTCTGCAATCTGGCAGCCAGCCGTTCATCGAGTTCCTTCAGGCTCCTGGTAGTTACCACGGTGGGCAGTTCGGCGTTGAAGCGGTGGTTCAGTATCTGGAACAGCTTCTCCTGCGCCCAGGGGGTGCTGCTCTGCTTGCCCAGGTCGTCGAGTATCAGCAGCGGGGAGTTTCGCACCCGTTCGAAGAGCTCGTCATAGGTAACATCGCTGCTGGGGCTGAAGGTGGCGCGAAGGTGGTCGAGGAGGTCGGGGACAATAACGAAGAACACCGGATAGCCTTGCTTCAGTCTATGGTTCGCTATGGCTGCCGCCATGTGAGTCTTGCCGCAGCCGCTGGGACCGCTCAGTACCAGCCAGCCCCGGGGGTTCTCGGAGAATGCCATAGCTATCTGACAGCATCTGAAGAACTGCTCCTGATTCCAAGGGTCGCTGCTGCGACCCTTGGGCAACAGGTTGTCGAAGGTTAAGCGGGTCAAAGGTCCCAGGTTGCTGTAGCGCTCCAGGCGATTCAGCCGTTCACCCTCGAACTCTCTTTCGGTGCACTTGCAGGGCTTCAATCTGCCGAAGTCGGAGTGCCCCAGGGGGACATCGAAGCGCAGCCATCCCCTCCCTTTGCAGTGCGGGCAAACATTTTCATCGCCTTCCTCAATAGCATTATCTTTTGAGGAGGTGACCGTATCTTCTGCGGTATTCTTCTGGGCTTGAGTCCGCTTTAGAATCTCGCCCAGGCTCTCCATCATCTTTGCCCTCCGCTGACCATCTTTCCAGAATGCGGGAAATATACCTCCAGCTACGTTTGTTCAGGTCAACCGCCTCCTTGAAGGCGTCCTGAATCCAGGAGGCGGGATAAGTTCCCTCAGCCTCTTTCAGCTCCTCGGCGATTATGGGGGTGAGCATGCCTATGTTCTTTTCGTAAAGGGTGAAGATGTCGGGCTGCTCCGTTTTAGCTTCGCAGGGCTCCGCCTTTACCAGCGCCCCCAGCTCAAGCTCGCCGCTCTTTATCTTTTCCACTGCTCTTCTGCCTGCGTCGTCATTGAGGAAATAGAGCTCATGGGCTTCGCCAGCGCGCTCCAGTTTCAAACAGAGCAGCGTGCCCCTGCTTACCGCGTTGTCCATGCCCCGTCGCAGAGGCGAGGACAGGGAGCCCTCGCCTCTGCGCCCTCTTACCAGCCCTGGGTCGCTGATAAGTTCGTCGAAGGTGACAAAACGGGGGTATCCCTTCTTTCTATATAGAATCCAGAAAATATGTAGCGTGACTTTAAGCTCAGCGAGGTCATCGATATGAGGCAGAACCTCGCTGAAAAACACATTGTGAATAGCTGTGAATTTAGCCTTTGCAGGGAAACCGCTGAAAGCTTTCATAGCAGGCTCGGTTTTCCGCTTTCGTATCTCTCCAGGTTCTCGAACTTGGCTATCCTCTCCCTGAAGAACAGTTTCACCTGCCCCACGGGACCGTTGCGGTGCTTGGCGACTATTATCTCCGCTAGCCCCTTGGGATAGGGCTGATTCGGGTTCTTTTTCTCCCAGTCTTCCTCTCTATAGCTCATGTCCTCGCGGTAGATGAACAGCACCACATCGGCGTCCTGCTCTATCGAGCCGCTCTCTCTGAGGTCGGAGAGGATGGGTCTGGGGGGCATGCGGGACTCTACGGCGCGGCTCAACTGGGAGACAGCCAGCACGGGGACATCCAGCTCGCGGGCAACCTCTTTTATGCAGTGGGAGATGTCGCTCATCTCCTGAACGCGATTGTCGGTAACCCTGCTGGAGCGCATCAGTTGCAGGTAATCCACTATGACGAGGTCTACGCCGTGCTCGCTTTTCAGGCGTCGCGCCTTGCTGCGCATATCTGAGTCCCTGAGGAAGGGGGAGTCATCCACGTAAATCGGCGCCTCGGAGAGGCGCCCCAGGGCTTCCATCACATCGTCGCGCTCGCGTTGCTTCAACTGACCCACCCGCATTCTCTGGCTATCGACCCCCGATTCGGCGGAGAGGAAGCGGTAAGCGAGCTCCATCTTGGACATCTCCAGGCTGAATAGAGCCACGTGCGCTTTGTGTTTCATGGCAGCACTGTGAGCGATGTTTAGTGCCATGCTGGTCTTGCCTACGCCGGGTCTGGCTGCCAGCACAATCATGTCCGAGCGCTGCAAGCCGCTCAGTATCTTGTCCAAATCGGCGAAGCCGGTGGGCACGTGAGGCAGAAAGCCGTCTCGCTCCGGTGTGCGCTCGCCTTCCTCGAAGTAGCGGTCGAGCACCTCGCGGATATGCACGAAGCCGCGCTGGTGCTGACCCAGCCTCAGGCGGAACAGGATGCCCTCAGCCTTGTCGAGGGCTTCATCCACATCGGGCGGTGCATCGTAGCCGATGGCTGCGATCCTGTTAGAAGCAGAGATGAGCTGCCGCATCAGGGAGAGACGGCGCACGATGTTGGCGTAGTACTCTGCATGCACTGAGGTGGGCACCTGGTAGACCAGATGGCTGAGGTAAGCAGCCCCGCCGGCAGCCTCCAGCTTTTGCAGGCGTGCCATCTCGCTAGCGACAGTGATTTGATTTATGACCTCACGCCGCTCGTAAATGGAAAAGCAACTCTCGTAAACCCAGCGGTTCTTCTCTCTGTAGAAGTCCTCCGCCTTGAGTACTGGGGCGACCTTGAAAATCGCCTCAGGGTCTATGAGAAGGGACCCTAAAACTGCCTCTTCGGCATCCAGGTCGTGGGGTGGCAGTTTAACGTTCGACTGGGATTCAACGCTTTCGCCTGGCATCTCTATTCTTACTTCTTCTCTAGCTCTGACTCCTGCTCCACAACAACATTAACGGTAGCGGTTACATCCTTGGAAAGCTTTACTGATACCTCGTATATGCCCAGCTCGCGGATGGGCTCGGGAAGCTCTATCTTGCGTTTGTCCACATCCTGTTTGGTGAGCTTCTTAATCTCCCTGGCTATATCAGCGCTGGTGACAGAGCCGTAGAGCTTGTCCTTCGTACCGGCGCGCATCCTTATCGCCACGGTAATATTCTGAAGAGTCTTGGCGAAGGCTTCAGCCTCCTTCTCCGTCTTGGCTTCCCGGCGTGCTCCTGTCGCTCGCAGCACTTCAACCTTCTTAAGCTCACTCGACGTGGCGGGGACAGCGAGCTTTCTGGGGATGAGGTAGTTCCTGCTGTAGCCGTCGGCTACCTCTTTGATATCGCCTGCCTTAGCCACGTTGGGGACATCTTCCAGGAAAACGACCTTCATAATGCCTCCTATTCTAATCCCTGCTTGTACCTTGCTGGTCAATATACTTATCCACGCAACTGTCCACAAGTTGTCCACGAAGTTATTATGTTAACGTGTTTTTGGAAATCGCCCTGAAACACCACTTTTGGTAGCTAGTATAGCACATGTGTTCTATTATGTCAAGGGTTTGACGAAATTTCAAGCGACTCATGGTTTTTGTTGCCCACGTATAGCGTCACCCGTTGGGGCGGGCGACGCTATATTTTACCGTCGCACCACTCCCGCGCGTTCTGGAAGAATCTCAGCCAGGGCGAAGCACAGAGTAGGAAATCACCCACGGTGAATCTCCAGTTTTTAGACTTCAATTCCTCGGGTACCCACGCCCACTGCCAGAGCAAGAAGGCTCTCTCGGGATGGGGCATCATCGCTAGATGCCGCCCATCGGGCGAACACAGGGCGTTGATACCGAAGGGCGAGCCATTGGGGTTGAAACGGTATTTCTCGGTCGGGTTCCCTGCATCGTCAACGTAGGCTACGGGCGTCAGACCCTTCCGCCTCGCCTCTGAGAGTATTTCGGGGTCGGGACAGTGAAGATGACCTTCGCCATGGGCTGACCAGATGCCCAGTACCGAGCCTTCCATGCCCTTCAACATTATCGCGGGGCTCTTGGAGATTTTCACGGTGCCCCAGTGCGACTCGAATCTCTGCGAGGTGTTCTGGATGAACCTCGGCTGCTTCGTTTCGGGGATTCCCTGCCAAGGCAGGATGCCCAGCAGAGCCATAAGCTGACAGCCGTTGCATATCCCCAGCGAGAAGGTGTCAGGTCGGTTGAAGAAACGCTCGAACATGTGTCGGAGCCTCGGATTGAACCTGATAATGCCCGCCCAGCCCTTAGCTGCATCCAGCACGTCGGCGTGGGCGAATCCTCCCACGAAGACGATTCCCCTGAAGCGGTCGAGGGTGATTCTCTCCTCCAGGAGGTCGGTCATGGTGACATCCCAGGGCTCGAACCCAGCCCAGAAGAAGGCTGAGGTCATCTCGCGGTCGCCATTGCTGCCCTCCTCGCGGATGATGGCAACCCTGTGCTTGTCTTTCCGGCGCAGGATACTCAGGGGCGTTGCCTCCGGCTTGAAGGTTAAATGATATTTCAGCCCGGGGCGGTCGTGCCTTCTCGCCTGTTCCTTAGCTACCACAGGGTTCATCTGCTCCTGTTCCAGCCTGTCGCTGGTGGCTTCCCACCACGAGAGAAGCCTGGAGGTGCTGATATCGAGTACGATCTCGTTGCGGTGGCGTATAACCACCTGCCGTTCTTTTTGAGTGCCGCCCAGTATGGTAAGAGGAACGCCGCTTTCTTTAAGGATAGCCTTGACTGCTAGTTCTTTGGCTGGGAGGTATTCGAGAACCAGCCCCAACTCCTCGGAGAATAGCTGAGGGATTGCCTCTTCTTTATGAGGGAGTTGAAGCGATACGCCGCAGTTCCCTGCCATCGCCATTTCCGCTAGAGTGGTAATCAAGCCGCCATCGCTGCGGTCGTGGCAGGCAAGAATAATGTCATTGTCTATCATAAGCTGCACTGCCTCGAATGCGTTTATGAGAAGCTGCGGTTTATCTATATCAGGCGACTTATCGCCAAGCTGACCCAGCCCCTGGGCTAATGCTGAGCCGCCGAGACGGTTCTTCCCCGCTGCAAGGTCGAGGAAAATCAGCCTGCTCTCCCCCGGCTTCTTGATGTCGGGCGTTACTTTCCTGGTGATGTCGGGCATGGTGGCATAGCCTGAGATGACCAACTCTCCGGGCGCTTTAACCGTTTCGTTGCCCACCCTGGCT
>CAYHAX010000081.1:0-2417 GCA_964354695.1 uncultured Dehalococcoidia bacterium | reverse complement strand
TTTATCTCGTTTGTTCCCTCAAATATCCGGAAAACTCGGTTATCACGATGTATTCTCTCGGCAGGGTATTCCTCAATAAAACCGTAACCTCCGAATATTTGAACAGCCTCATCCGCGACATAACTGAGTATTTCGGATGCATACACTTTATTTATGGAACACTCGATAGTGTATTCGGATATGCTTTTCGCTGCTTTTCTACTAGCATCGTCCGCGCCTCTATCTACTGTTGCCAGGATGCTTTCAACAAGTCCTCCGGTCCTATATACCATGCTTTCAGCCATGTATGTCTTTGTCGCCATCTCAGCTATTTTATGTTTTATTAAACCAAATTGACATATAGGTTTGTTGAACTGCACCCTTTCCTTAGAATATTTGACTGCAGCCTCCACGGCCAGCTTAGCTACCCCTACTGAACCAGCAGCAAGTTTGAATCGGCCCACATCTAGGATATTAAATGCCACGACATGCCCTCTGCCGACTTCAAAAAGAACGTTCTCCACCGGCACCTTTACGCCGTCGAAGAATATGGAGCACGTCGAGGAACCGCGAAGCCCCATTTTCTTTTCCTCCGCCCCTGTGGATACTCCCTCGAAGCCTCTCTCTAAAATGAACGCAGTCATCTTTTCGCCATCAACCTTGGCATAGGTGAAGATGATATCAGCAAATCCTGCGTTGGTAATGAACTGCTTGGTGCCATCAAGTTTGTAGTATTTTCCATCAGGTGACAGCTTTGCCGTGGCTTTTATCGACATAGCGTCTGTGCCCGCACCTGGCTCGGTAAGAGCGTAGGCTCCGATTTTTTCACCTCGTGCCATACCGGGAAGATACTTCTCCTTTTGGGCTTTATTGCCAAAATAAATCAGGGGTTCCGAACCTATCCCAGTATGGCAATTTAGAGTTAAGCCAAACGAACCTGCCGCCGAACAGTGCTCAACAATCAATAAAGCAGTTATCATATCCATTTGCGAGCCGCCGTATTTGTCCTCAATTTCAGCACCCAACAGACCCAATTCCCCTGCCTGGAACATGAGTTTGCGGCTCAGTTCCCAGTCCTTATGCTCCAGCTTCTCTATGTTAGGTGCCACTTCGTTCTTAATGAATTTTTCGGTGGTATCGATTATCATCCGGTGTTCTTCGCTAAAATCTTCTGGCGTGAACACCTCCTTGGCAGGCACATCCTCCAGCAAAAATGAGCCGCCCTTTCTAATTACCTTCTCTTTCATGACATCCTCCTTATTTTTTATAATCTTTCAAATATACCTGCAGCACCCATGCCGCCTCCAATGCACATAGTGACCAAGCCGAATCTAGCCTTTCTCCGTCCCATCTCGTGAAGTAGTTTAGTAGTCAGGTAAACCCCTGTACACCCCAGAGGGTGCCCCAGGGCGATTGAGCCGCCGTTGACATTCAGCCTGTTCATATCTATCCCTAGGGTTTTAACGATGTATATCGACTGGCTGGCAAATGCCTCGTTCAGCTCAATGAGGTCAACCTGGTCGAAGGAGATTCCAGCAGATTTCAAGGCTTTGGGTATGGCAAAAACCGGCCCGATGCCCATAACCTCGGGGTCAACACCGGCTACACCGATTGACCTGAACACGCCCATGGGCTTCAGCCCCAGTTGTTTCGCCTTGTCCCGGGACATGACCACAACCGCTGCTGCCGCATCGTTCATCGGGCAGGAATTACCCGCGGTCACTGTGCCTCCAGCGCGGAAGAGCGGCCTCAAATTGGCGAGTTTCTCCAGTGAAGTATCGGCCCTTACGCATTCATCTGTGTCGAAGACCTTCTCCTTACTCACCGCCTTCCCATTCTGGAATGTCCTATCTATCACCCGTATGGGCAGGATTTGCTCCTTAAACCTTCCTTCTTTCAAGGCCTTGACCGCCTTTTGATGGCTCTCGAAGGCGAACGCATCTTGTTCTTGTCTGCTTATATTGAACCGCTCAGCGACATTCTCCGCTGTGAGCCCCATGGTTATATATGCCGCCGGGAGTGTTTTCACCAAATCAGGGTCTGGCATCGGCTTGTTCCCTCCCATAGGAACCAGCGTCATATGCTCTGCACCCGCCGCTATAATTACGTCGGCGAAACCGCACATGATCCTCTCACAGGCTAGGGCAACGGACTCTAGTCCGGAAGCACAGAACCTGTTTACCGTCCTTCCCGGCACGGTGTTGGGCAGTCCGGCCTTCAAGGCGATAATCCTGCCCAAGTTCATGCCCATCTCTGCCTCAGGGAAGGAGCAGCCCATGACTAAATCGTCTATATCTTGGGGGTTCAATCCCTTTGCCCTTTTCACTGCTTCCTTGACCACTTCGGTAGCTGTGTGCTCAGGCCTTATATTTCTGAAGCTGCCGTCGAATGCCCTAGCTATGGCTGTTCTGACTGCTGATACTATTACTGCTTCCCTC
>CAYHAX010000080.1:0-2724 GCA_964354695.1 uncultured Dehalococcoidia bacterium | reverse complement strand
GGCCAGTTCAGGTTTTGCCTCGGTCAATGGCTGTACGAGTCCTGCCATGTGGACTACCGCATCCACTCCATTCACAGCTTTCTTGACCGAATCCGGCTGGGTTATGTCACCCCATACGATCTCCAAATCGGAACCTAAACTCTTGCCCTGCTTTTTGTGACACAGCAGACGCACATTGAATCCGTCTTTTACAAAGGCTCTGCAAACACCAATACCCAGGTGTCCGGTCCCGCCTGTAATCAGCACACGCATCTTTTCCTCACGTTAGGCGAAGGTGTCAACAAGGGTATATGTTCCCAAAGCTATCGTCAGCACGGCGATGACATACTTGAGATTTCGGGAGCTCAGCCTTCTCACAGTCAAGGCAGCCAGCGGCGCAGCTATTATCGAGCCTATGCTCGTGGCTGCTGCCAGCGTCCACAGGATATCGCCTGCAACGAAAAGATAGCCGAGGAAGCCCACTATGCAGACCATGCCCTCGGCGAGGGTGGCGATGCCTACCGAGTTCCTCGCTTTACCCCCGCTTATTATCTGCCCGCCTGTTACCAGCGGACCGTACCCTCCCCCGCTTATGCCTTTGTTGAAAGCGCTTACCAACCCCACACCTACAAGCGCCTTCCACGATATGGAACCTTCTCTCACCTTCCTCAAAAGTATTATTATACCTATCGCTAAAACCATGGCACCGATGTAAGCCTTGAGTGCGACCCTGGGGATGTTCACTGCAGAGAATACCCCTATCAGGGCTCCGACGATACCACAGATGACGAGGACAGAAACGACCTTTGCATCACGAGACTTCGGCAGATAGCGCAACCAGCGCAGCTTCTCCCTTATCAGCTCCTCATCCCGTCTGAAATCCAGACTGATGTTGCCCACCCGTTGATGTGCCAGCCCGCCAACCAAGCCACCAACAAGCTGACCCAGCAGAACAGCAGGGACTACTTCAAGGGGGGCAAAGCCTACAATCAGCAGTATGGGCGTCAGAGTGGTCCCATAGCCCATGCCCAGCGAGGCATCCATGTACTCGCAAAACAGAGATGTGCAGGCAACTGCCACGAGTAAAGCCGGCGTAATCTCCATATCAACCTGAAGAAAAACAGCTTGAAGCCCTCACAGAGCAAGCACTCTGCCTGTTATTGTCCCTGAAGCTAAACCATCACTGGCTTTAGTTTATCTCTTAGCGCTAGTCGGCTCAAGGCGCGGGTAACCCAGTGCATCGAAAGCGAAGCGCCAGTTCTGGTTTACTTTCTCTATGACATTGTCATCCAATTTCTTGTGTGAAAGCTTTTTGTAGTCTGATATGGAAGCAAGATAAGAGCGAAATGCCGGTTCCGCCTCGGCGAATCCCGGCAAATTCAAAATATCATATATCTTACGCAGTTGAGCCATCGGCTCCTTATCCAATTCTTCGTATCTCACCTCTACAAGGTTGCCAGACGGGATGAGCGCTCTATCCGCCAGCAACCTCTGCATGAGCTGCGAATAGAACTGCAAAACCCAGTTCTCCAGTTCAGCCTGCTCAAATTCCTGCAACTGCGCCCTCTCCAATACAACCCCGTAAAGATGCTGGGTTGAGCGAAAGATATCGTAAGGATTGCGGTAGATGTGGATGAATTTTGCATTGGGGAAAAGCTCGAGCAAAGGTTTAATGCGTGCGCTATCGGCACAGTTCTTAATGACCAGTCGCTTCCCCCCAGCTTTCAGTGTAGCCTTGCGCAGAATTAGCATGTAGACATTCTTCCACTTAGCGATGATTGATTCGGGCAGGGCATTGAAGAAGGTGATATATGTTTCGAAGAAGTAACGGGCTCTTCGAGGGTAGGTATACATGTGGAGGTAAGAATAGGGCGACAAGTTGGCAATGGCGAGGTCTTCTTCTTCGGGGTTGTCCATCGAGAGTGGGATATTGTCTACCTCCCGGGTGGGATGCATTTTCTGAGCTATCTTGTTGAACGGCTTCTTGAGTAATCTTTCGTCGATTAAACACAAACCCGGGGCGAATGCCTGCCACGTGGAGACATGGCTCAGGTTTTTGTCCTTGCACAGTAGATTGTGCAGGTGGGTCGTCCCGCTTCGCCAATGTCCGATTATAAAAATGGGCGAGGGATGAACCGCTGTTTTTTTGACAGTTCTACCGTATCTGAGCGATTCATAAAGTCTGAGAGGGATAGTTAGGAGAGTGACTGATGTGACAAATAGGGCGCGGGTGATGAACTTCCTGTCTATGTCCTTGTTACCCCAGAGTAACTTCAGCCAACTGCGGGACGAGCCAAAAATAAACGGGTGCTCGAACAAGCGAGCGCGCTTCTGTTGCTGTTGAGCCATGTTACCTCCTTGAACAAGCAATCAAATCTAGCGAGCTTTATCTCGTATCATTACTACCCCGAATATGGTGGTCGATATTGCTATCCCGCCTTTGGGGTGCAGCCAAAGACTGCCCTGCCAGTTGTTGTATCCTATACCTGTTCCTATAAGTTTCTTGTACACCGTTTCTCCGGTTCTGAAATCGATGGCAGTGAGATACCACTTGGATTTGCAGCATGACACAACACGGTCGTAGATATATACCAGGCCGTTGCCCAGGGATAGCCTGAACCCACCGACGCTCTTCTCCTTGGTTGACCATATCTCTTTGCAGGTATAGGTGCCGTCTTTATTCCTTATAGCGTCTACCCGAGTGAGCCCTGGTTCGACGCAGCGAGAGAAGGGAAATGTATGGGG
>CAYHAX010000079.1:0-2030 GCA_964354695.1 uncultured Dehalococcoidia bacterium | reverse complement strand
CGGGTCTATTGTGACTGAGCTATACGCCTGTGCGCTGGCTTTTGTCTGTAAATGCTGTTCAGAACAGCAGCAAAAGAAATTCTAAACGGGAGCGGTAAGCTGTCAAAGGTCAGCTATCAGCCCCCTAAGTCCCCCAGTTTTGGGGGACTTTGAAGGTTGGGGGACACCCCCAATCCCCCGGCAGAGGGGCAGAGCCCCTCTGCACTCCCTGGGTGCTGCTGGTATTTTCTGCTTGCTTTTTGGCGAAGTTGAGGATGAGCGCAATCATTGAGTAAGGGCATAGCATGCTGTGCCTTTACAGTTCTTAATTACTGCTGGATTTGGCGGCTTGCTTTTTGCTGAACTTGAGGATGAGTGCAATCATGAGCAGGGATTGGGTCATTCCTGCGGCGTTGCCGACTATGAATACCAGGTCGTCTCGGTAGACGCTGTAGATGAGGTAACAGAGCAGCGCGATTGCCAGGATGAACCACGAGGGCAAGGATAGTCCGCTTGCATCGCGGTTTCGCAGTATCTTAAAGGTTTGGGGTATGTAGAAAATCTGAGTTAAAGCGAAGCCAGCCCAGCCAACTATTTCCATTTTTTGCTCCTCACCTTCTTCTCAGGATGCTGTTCAGGAGCCATGCGCTCCATGAGGGCGGCTACGTGCTTGGTGTTCAGAATAAAGTCCGCAATCCTGATATGCTCGTCCGGGGCGTGGGGTCCCGAGCCGGGGTATTCCACTCCTATGCCTGCGGTGGGCAGTCCCAGCATATCGGTGAAGTAGTACATGGGTCCGCTGCCAGCCATGGAGGGTATAATCACAGGCTTCACTCCATAGACCTCCCGGGCTGCGCTGGCGACTATACTGGCGAAGGGCGAGTCCAGCGGGGTGCGCGCCGGATTTTCACCCTCTGTGGTTGGTGCGATTGAGATATCGGAAAAGCCATGTCTATCGAGGTGCTTTCTCAGCTTAGCCAGTATCTCGTCGGGATGCTGGTTGGGAACGAGGCGGAAGTCCAGTTTGGCTCGGGCAACGCAGGGGAGCACGGTTTTGGAGCCGGCGCCCGTGTAGCCTGAGATAATGCCGCAGATATTGCAGATGGGTTCGAGTATATGGCGACGCTTGAACTCGAACCCCGAAACACCCTTGACCAGCTTTTTTAGTCCCAGGCTCTGCTTCGTCTCTTTCTCGTGGGGCGGGATGACTTTGAGAGCCCTTATTTCCTGCGGGGTCGGGGGCAGCACATTATCATAAAACCCGGCTATGCGGATGTTCTCGTCCCTGTCTTTTAGGGAGCCGAGAGCCCATACCAGCCGCCAGGCGGGATTGGGCACGACCGTCCCCAATGATGAGTGGACATCATGTGTAGCGCCGCGCGCCTCCAGTTCCACGTAAAGGATTCCTTTAAGACCCAGGGTGATGAGAGGCTGGTCATGCCAGGTTACCCCCCCGCATTCCCAGATGCAGGCATCAGCCTGGAGAAGCCGGCGATTGCGCTTAACGAAGGCACCCAGGTTGGGGCTGCCTATCTCCTCCTCGCCTTCGATGAGAAACTTCACGGTGATGGGCAGCTCTCCGCGCGTGTTCAGGAAGGCTTTGAGGGCGAGGAGGCGAGCGACTATATTGCCCTTGTTGTCGGAGACGCCTCTAGCGCGCAGGTTTCCCTCCACCATCACTGGTTCAAATGGTGGTGTAGTCCATAACTCCAGAGGCTCGGGCGGCTGAACGTCGTAGTGGTCGTAGAAAAGGAGCGTTGTCGGCGATACCCCTTTGATTTCGCCGTAGACCACAGGGTATTTACTGCTGGGCACAGGCAGGACTCTGGTGCTGATGCTATAATCCTGCATTGTTCGAGCCAGAAGCTTCACCATCTCTTTCATGCCCACACCCTGGGCGCTGATGCTGGGCTGGCGGCAAAGCCGAATCAGGTCATCGAGTGCATTCTGCCAGTGCTTATCTATATAGTCGTAAATCTTCCTCATGGAAGCCTCCAACCGGGGCTATCTCAGATTAGATAGAGAGCTACTTCTGCTTCTTCCCAGGCTCT
>CAYHAX010000078.1:0-3521 GCA_964354695.1 uncultured Dehalococcoidia bacterium | reverse complement strand
CACGGAATTGCCGAAGACCTGGCTGGGAGTCCCCATGCTTATCGGGAATGTAGCTCGAGGAGTCGTCAGCCTACAAAATCTCGATAAAGGAAACGCCTTCTCAAAATCCGATATTGACCTGCTCATGACGTTGACGAACAGCATGAGCCTGTCGCTTGAGAACGCCCGCCTGTTCAATGAGACCGAGCGCCTTATGAAACAGATGGAAGGCGAGTTGAAGATCGCCCGCCGGACCCAACGGAGCATTCTGCCTCTGCGCATGCCGCGCTACGCCGGGTATGACTTCGGCTCACTGATCAGACCCGCTCGCGCCATCGGTGGGGATTTTTATGACCACATCCATCTGGATAAAGATCGGCTAAGCCTGGTCATTGGGGATGTCTCGGATAAGGGACTGCCCGCTGCGCTGTTCATGGCGCTAACCTTCAGCCTGTTGCGCGCTGAAACAGAACGGTCGGACGACCCGCGCCAGATCCTGCTCAACGTAAACCGCTATCTGTTGAAGATGAATGCGTCGGGCATGTTCGTTACTCTGCTCTACGGAATTTTGGATTGCAAGACAGGCACGTTCAATTACACACGAGCTGGTCACCTGTCCCCCATCGTTTTGGGCACGCACGGTGAGGTGATTGAGGTCGACATTGATGTAGGTCAACCGCTGGGACTTTTCAAAGATGTGAAGCTGGATGTTCAGGAGGTGGTTATCCCACGCGATGGGCTGGCGTTGTTATTCAGCGACGGATTGAATGAAGCCGCTGACTCGCAGGGCAATGAGTTTGGGTTTGAGCGCATCAAGAGAGAATTGTTAGCCTACCGTCGCGAGAGCGCGAATGTGATTTGTAAAAAACTGTGGGAAGCAGTCGATGCCCACAGCGATGAAATGCCACATCAGGATGACTTCGTTACGGTGGTCGTGAAGAGGCATGCCTAGAGTAATTGACCGTTTAGAAAGAAGTACTCCGTCGCCGCATAACCCATATTTGAAGTATGACCACATATTTGACTTGGATCCGCAGGTAGTTCCTTACTACTACCCTGAAGCCAGCTCGCTAAGCCTGAATACAGGCAATAGAGTGGGTAGAGAATATCCCGGCGTATCATCCGCATAATCAGTTCTGCTTTCACTCGTCAAGTGTGTCGTCATCATCCAGGAAATAATCAACCATATCTCCGCCGCTCGCCGTTGCTGCTCTGAGGATATCCTTCTGAAGAAAATATGGACGTAATGGACATTTATACCCCCATAGTTGGCGATAAAACGGATTGTATACCACCATATGTAGGGTATAGACATTATGGACAGCCCATCGACCTCTCTTACACAGAAGAGGTCGGGGGTCCGAGCCCCTCTTCGCCCACACAGAAATCTCCGAGAGTGGGGGTTAAGCAGAACTTGAAAACCTAAGTGTTACCTCATGGTTCGGTCAAATTTTGACGAGATTTGAAAAATGCAGTAAGCTATCTGCATGGCAGATAATCTCAAAGTAACGACAGAACGAGTGGACGATATTCCTGTATTGCTGGCGCAAGGCAAGAAAATCGGAGTTCCAGAACTTGTGGATCAGCATTTTGTACCGCATGGCAATTGGCAAGGGACAAGCATGGGCTGGACCACCCTGATTTGGCTGACGCACATTTTGTCGGAAGGCGATCACCGCCTGAATCAAGTTGCGCAGTGGGCAGAAAACCGGCTGCATACGCTTGAAATTAGCGCCGACCAACGGATACGCGCCCAGGAGTGGAGCGATGACCGACTGGGTATCGTGCTGGATACGCTGGCCGATACCGAAAAGTGGCAGGCGTTTGAAGCCGACCTCAACCGGCGCACGTTTCGGGTGTATAACCTGAAGCCGCAGCGAGTGCGCTTGGACAGCACCACTGCCAGCGGCTATTGGACGGTCACATCGAACGGGTTGTTTCAGTATGGGCACAGCAAAGACCACCGGCCTGACCTGCCCCAATTGAAGGTGATGATTTCGGCGTTGGATCCATTCGGCATGCCGGTAGCAACCCAGGTTGTTTCGGGGGAGCGCGCCGATGATCCATTGTACATTCCGGCCATTCAGCAGGTGAGCGCCAGCCTGGATGAACACGGGTTGTTGTATGTGGGTGACTGCAAGATGGCGGCGTTGGGTACACGCGCCTTCATCGCGTCCAGCCAGGATTACTACTTGTGCCCTTTGGCTGAAAAACAAATGCCGCTGGAGAGTCTGGAAGCTTATTTGCAGCCGATCTGGAGTGGAGAACAGGCGACGATCCCCGTCTACCGGGAAAATCTGGCAGGCGAAGTGGAGCATATCGCTGAAGGCTACGAGCAGAGCGTCGAGATCAGCGCCGAAGTGAACGGCAAAACCGTCACCTGGACTGAGAGACATCTGATCGTCCGCTCGTTCCAGCAAGCCCGGACAGCAGAAGAAGGTTTGCGGGCTCGCCTGACCAAAGCACACGCTGAGTTGCTGCAGTTGAATGAGCGCAAACAAGGCAAGCGGCGGATCGAAGATGGCGTTACCATGCGAGTGGCTGCCAAAAAGGTGCTGGCACAATACCGGGTAGCCAGTCTGTTGCAGTTGAAGATCACCGAGCAGAGCGAAGAACGCACCATCCGGTCGTACAAAGGGCGTGCAGTCCGCACCGAAACCGAGCAAACAGTGAGTTTGCGGGTGGAAGTGGATGAACAGGCGGTGCAACAGGCCGTGGCTTGGTTGGGTTGGCGGGTGTATGCCACCAACGAGCTGGCTGAGCGCCTGCCCTTGGAGAAAGCCGTGCTGGCTTACCGGGAAGAGTATTTGATCGAACGGGGGTTTGGTCGCTTGAAGGGTAAGCCCCTGTCGTTGACCCCGATGTATTTGCAGAGCGACGAGCGAGCGACGGGATTGGTCCGCCTGCTTTCGATTGGGCTGCGGATGTTGACGTTGATCGAACACCGCGTGCGGCAGCGGCTGGCAGAAACGAACGAGACATTGGCCGGGTTGTACGCTGGCAACCCCAAACGCACGACCGAACGCCCTACGGCTGAAGCCATACTCCACGTTTTCAAGGGCATCCACTTGTCGGTGGTATCGATTGGGGAGCAGGTTTTGTATCATGTCACGCCGCTCTCGGAGGTTCAGCAGAAGATTCTATCCTTGTTGGGCTTTCCGTCAGATATTTACACCCGATTGGTGAATGGATTTTCTAAACCGACCGGAAAAATGACCGAACCGTGAGATACAACTTCCAGATAAATATTGGACACATCATCGATGATGGTAGCCTTATTAAACGGTTTTCAAACCAGCCGAATCTACGATTACTATTTTTCTAGCTATTATCGCCGGACACCAGTAACCCCTTTCCAGCAGTGACTGCTCGCTATGGTTTGGTCACCTATGCCCTCGACCGCAGCCCTAGCGGGATCGGGCAGTATACGAAGCAACTGCTGGGGGCGCTGCGGGATTCCGGTGTAGAGCCGTTGGTGCTGCGCTCTGGGGGTGGAAAGACAGGGGGATCAACCATCCAACTGGCAGGCGCCCGGCTGCTGC
>CAYHAX010000077.1:0-2911 GCA_964354695.1 uncultured Dehalococcoidia bacterium | reverse complement strand
ATCATTTGCTCCTGCACTCTTTGCTGCTGCGATGAAGGCGCGCATTCTATCATAGTCTTTCCTGCCGGGCTTTGCCTCGATTCCGCTGGATACATCCACGGCGTAGGGACGAGCTGACCTTATAGCCTTATTCACATTCTGAGGATTCAGACCTCCAGCCAATATCACTGTCCCATAGTCAGCAGCCTTGCGGGCAAGCTGCCAGAGCCGTTTTTGTCCGGCACTATTTAGTGTAGATTTTTTATCATTGTCGAACATGTAAGCTGCTGCCTTATATCTCGTTAGCTCATTCGCTGAGGGCAGAGTATTGGCGGTGAACACTTTTATCGCTCTGGGGAAAAGGGCAGCGCAATAGTCAGGGTCCTCGTCTCCATGGAGTTGTGCCAGGTCGAGGTGGCAATACGCCATCGTGTTTTTTATGGTCTCCAGGTCGCTGTCTACGAAGACGCCGACCTTGCAGATGAAGGGCGGCAACTTTCCTGCTATGCGTTCGACCGCCCGGACGGTCACCTTGCGCGGGCTGTGGGCGAAGACAAACCCCAGTGCATCAGCGCCGTACTCCACAGCCGCCAGCGCGTCGTCCAGGTTGATTATGCCGCAAATCTTTACCTTCACCATATGCTATCGTTTCCTGTTGCTCTCCCTTGTCAAGGCTTGCCTGCCCAGGAGTGCGTTTATTTTGGCTGCGGCGTTGGGACTGGTGACCAGCGCCTCACCGACCAGGATGGCATCTACTTTCGCTTGCTGAAGCCTGATAACATCGTCGGGGCTGTGTATGCCGCTTTCGCTTACCACTACAACGTTTGTGGGTATCAAGTGTCTTAGATTGAAGGTGGTATCTAAGTCCACGCTGAAATCAGCAAGGTTGCGGTTGTTTATGCCTATGATTTTAGGTGATACTTGCAGGGCTTTCTCCAGCTCGTGGCAATTGTGCACCTCGACCAGCGCTGCCATACCCAGGTAGTGCGCTGTTTCTAGAAGAGTCACCATCTCGCTTTGAGTTAGAATGGCAGCTATCAGCAGCACGGCGTCGGCTCCGTAAGCTCGCGCTTCGTATATCTGGTACGCATCCACTATGAAGTCTTTACATAACAAAGGCAGGTCTACCTCAGCGCGCACTGCCTCGAGGTCGGCGAAGCTACCCATGAAATAGTCTGACTCGGTCAATACAGATATGGCTGCGGCGCCGCTTCTGCTATAGGTGCGTGCCAACGAAACAGAATCCAGATTCGGGCAGAGCATGCCTTTCGAAGGCGAGGCGCGCTTTATCTCGGCAATCAGCCTGATGCCATCCCCTTGCAAGGCAGCAGCGAAGTCATTTGGAGATGGGAGTTTGCTTATAGCCTTCTCCAAGTCAGCCAGAGGCGTTTGTGACTTGCGTTTTGCCACCGACTTTCTGGTTGAATTTACGATTCGCTCTAGAATCATGCTCATCCCTTATTTGAAGCTCCGGCTGAACTCAATAAGCTGCTCCAATTTGCGCAGGGCGTTTCCGCCATCTATGGACTCCGCTGCCAGTTTAAGCCCCTCGCTGAAGCTGCTTGCCTTGCCTCCTACTATGAGCACGGCTGCAGCGTTTAGAAGTACAACATCGCGCTTGGGACCTGGCTCACCTTTCAGTATAACTTTAGTTATCCGGACATTATCCTCAACAGTGCCTCCACTGAGATCGCCGACGCTGGCTCTGGGCAGACCCAGTTCCTGGGGGTCGAGGTAGTATGTTACGATGCGGCTGTTACGGAGGTGGGAGACCTTGTTCTTACCTGTGGTGGAAAGCTCGTCGAGACCATCTGCTCCGTGAACTACATAGGCTTCATCGGAGCCAAGGGCATTAAGCACCTCTGCAATCGTTTTCGTGAGGTCGCTATGATATACGCCCAATAGCTGCCTTTTAGCCTGAGCGGGGTTGCTCAGCGGTCCCAGAATATTGAAAACGGTGCGAACTCCTATCTCCTGGCGTGGTCCCAGGGCATGTTTCATGGCGGGATGAAAGCGCGGAGCAAACAGGAAGCCGATTCCCACTTCGTCTATACATTGAGCTACCTGTTCTGCGCTCAGTTCCAAGTTGACACCGAGGGCTTGCAGCAAATCTGCGCTGCCGCACTTGCTGGATACCGAGCGGTTGCCATGCTTGGCAACGGCAAGTCCAGCCCCCGCAGCTACAAAAGCTACTGTGGTCGAGATGTTGAAGGTGCCTGTGCCGTCGCCACCGGTGCCGCAGGTGTCCACCAACTGATTTCGCTTCGGCTTAACCGCAATGGCGCTTTCCCGCATAGCCTGAGCGAAGCCGGCTATCTCATCGACAGTCTCACCCTTCATCCGCAAAGCGGTGAGGAAAGCTGCAATCTGGGCGGGTGTAGCCTGCCCTTGCATAATCTCTTTCATCACCTCTCTGGCTTCAGCCGATGAGAGGCTGCTTCCCGATACGATTCTGGATATAGCTTCCTTTATCATCTTATCTCGCCTGTGCTCAGAGCGGATTCCTGATAGCTGCTCTCTTCTTCTGCCTTCACCACAGCGCTCTCCAGTGCCTTGAGCTTGTTCAGCGTCTCCTGATACTCCCGCGTAGGGTCTGAATCGTAGACTATGCCTGCACCAGCCTGAAGATAGACCGTGTCTCTCATCATGACGATGGTGCGTATGGTGATGCAGGTGTCCATATTGCCGGTGTAGCTGAAGTAGCCCACAGCCCCGCCGTAGGGACCGCGCTTCGTGCCCTCCAGCTCCGCTATAATCTCCATAGCCCTGATTTTGGGAGCGCCGCTGAGCGTGCCCGCGGGGAAGGCAGCCCTGAGCAGGCTGAAGGCGTTCTCGCCAGCCCTGAGTTTCCCCTGCACGGTTGAAACTATGTGCATGACGTGGGAATATTTTTCTACACTCATCAACTCGGTTACTTTAACCGAACCATGCT
>CAYHAX010000076.1:0-3892 GCA_964354695.1 uncultured Dehalococcoidia bacterium | reverse complement strand
TTTTACTTTCGATATTGCTCTTTTCTCTACGGTGTCTCTGATTCCTGTTAGCCATTACTCTTAGTCAGTTTGTTTTTTCAAGGATCGGATTTCTCATGACTATTTTACTACAGAATAGCGCAATAATGGGTGGGCAGGGAGCGAAGGGCAATCATAGAAAAGCACAAAATCATAATCCGTGCGTAGGGGGAAGGTCAGCCAATTTGGGCTAACACAACCTAGAGAGGATATCTAAAGCTATGTTTTGAATGCCGGTCCTCTACTGGGCGGGAGGGGGACTTCCAGACTCCGGAGGTTAACCTTGTTCGGTCGGTGTTTCTTTTTTCTTCCTGCTAAAGAGAGACATAACCCACATGAAGGCTTTCATCTCTACCGTGATTATCTTCATTACGATGGGTATGCTCATTATCTTGATAACTACTCTGTTGCCCATCATCTTCATTAGCATTCTATCCCTCCAGCTCATATCTACTATTTCCTCCTCGAAATTTTACGGCGGGCCTGCTCGGCCTCTTCTGATAACTTGTTCTTCATCTCTTCAAATTTGATATTCCAGTCTGTTTCCTTCTGCACATCGACCTTTATCTTGAACTTTATAATCTGTAACCGTATGGCGATATAAAGTCCTGCAATCCAATCGCTCCAGTGTAAGTAGAGCCAGCGAATGAGCCTGATTATCCAAACCACTATGCCCAGGTACACCGGAAGGAAAAGGAGGAGGGGGTAGATTAGCAGGATAAGAAGCAGCGTAAAGCGAAGCAGAATGGCAACAATCAGGATCAATATAATTAAAACTATCGCCAGGATGAGAAAAGCGAATAGATTCTCGGGTCTGGCGCACCAGACCGCTATTTTTCGCAACCAGGGGTAAACGTGGCTTATGACGTAAATCAGGCAGGTCAAGGCGATCAGGGCGAAGAAGCCACCAATCACGATTGCGGCGACTACCGCTCCAAGTATTGCCAGAAGCATTAGCATTTCCATAATTCTTCACCTATGTAATATACGGTGTGCCTAGCGCCCTGAGATGTGCCAGCAGCACTGCTATCTTAGTTAATATATTGCTCAGTATATCGCTAAAACCGGTACCTATCAAACTGTCGACCACCCGGTCAACGAGTTTTACGAACCTGGATAGCATGGATTCCATGTCTTGCACAAAGCTGCCTGGCTCTGTGAGTGGTACTTCCACATCTGGTGTTCTCAAGTAGACAAAACATAGTCTGGCTGTTTTCAAGACTTGGCCATCGGGGTTGGGGAGGCCAATACCCCCCCCAGTGGCAATGTAAGACCGGTTACCACTGGTGTCGAGCCATGTTCCCTGAAAGCTTGCTGATTTACCTGTCATTTCTTCGCGGAGGTAAAACAGAGACCTGACCCTGCTGCCATACATATCTAGGGTGATGGTCTCATTGTATGGTTGCTGCAAAGTGAGGTTGCCCACCGCGTGCATAGAGTAACTATTCGAGGCACCTGTTCTTTCGACCATCGTTGTGTAGCCTTCAAACGTAACTTCAGTAACCTTGTTAAGGTTGGTGCTCCATCCCCATCCCTGGAGGTTGAGACTTTCAGCGGTGGTGAATGCTGTATCATTTCCATAAACCGGCGTGGCAGTGCCATTGCCTATAACCTTGGCTCTGAGGTGGTAGGTGGTATTGGGGGAAAGGCTATTGATGTTGTCGCTAAAGGGACCGAGGGATGTGATATTCCCAGGAGTGGTCTCGTTGCCGTAGGTGGTATTTCCTCCCCACTCAAAGGAAACATATGCCCACGAGTAATCGCCAAGACTAGTTAAGTTACCATTTAGAGTAGCTGAGTCAGAGGTGACATCGGTGGCATCATTAGTGGTGACCTCTGGCGCTTGTGCCAAAGCAATGGTGGTGAAGGTTGTATCATTTCCGTTAGCCGTGTCGTTGCCTGCTATAGCCATGGCCATGAAGTGATATGTGGTTCCAGACGATAAGCTATTGATGGCTGAACTGAAAGGGCCTGTGATGGTCATTGTCTGAGGGGTAGTTGAATTACTATAGTTGTTCCCGCTATTTGTATAATAGTCATCGGTTGCATACTGGAACCATACATCAACCGAGGAAGCATTGCCAAGACTAGTTAAGTTACCATTTAGAGTAGCTGAGTCAGAGGTGACATCGGTGGCATCATTAGTAGTGACCTTTGGCTCTTGTGCCAAAGCAATGCCTATTGCTAATAGGATGAGGAGAAGTAATAATAGGATTATTGCTATGCAGTGCCAGTATTTCATCTCTAGAGGCTCTGAACTGTCCCGTTGTTTGGCTATGATAACATAATGCCTCGATTTGTCAAACCTGGTGGGTAAGGTTAAGATAAATTAAGAAATTGCTCAAAAAATGGGACTTTTAGGTCTTGAAAATATTATGGAAAGAGGTTAAAATCCGCCAGGTTAAAAGAAGTACGAGATTTTATTGAGGTAGCGATGGTATACTATCAGTTAAGTGAAAAGGCCAAACTGAGACGGCATCGTACGAATGAGGCTATCGCCTTGGCTATGCAAAGCCGGTGGGAAGAGGCTGCTGCCGTCAACAAAAGTATAATTGAAATGTTCCCTGATGATGCTGATGCCTACAATCGACTGGGCAAAGCATTAACCCAGATGGGGAAATATGCCGAGGCCAAGGAAGCTTATAGACGTGCCCTTGAGATTGAGCCCGCTAATAGTATCGCTAAGAAGAATCTCGACCGATTGTCACATCTTAGTGAAACTGGGCCTGGTCAAAAAGGGGGGAAGCAGGTTAGCGCTCACCTTTTCATTGAGGAGACGGGTAAGACGGAGGTGACTAATCTTCATCAAATCGCTCTCAGGGGAGTGCTGGCGAAATTGGCTGCCGGTGATCCTGTCTATCTTAAGGCTAAGGGGAAAAGGCTGATTGTGGAGAGCGTAGACGGCGAATATATTGGTGAGATCGAACCTAAGCTAGGTCTGCGACTTATTAAGTTAATGGAAGGTGGCAATAGGTATACGGCAGCTATTGCTCGCATCTCAGAGGATAAGGGAAAGGTGATGATTAAAGAGATTTACCAGCATCCCAGCCAGGCAGGGCGTCCTTCATTCCCGGCGCGAGTTACTGATGACTTCAGACCATATGTCAAGAACACCGTGCTTAGATATGAGCTAGAGGATGAGGAGGAAGCTTTTGATGAGGAGGCTGGTGAATGGGAGGGAGAAGAACCCTTGCGGGAGGATGCGACTCAGCTCGGTGACGTTGTCGCTTTTGCAGATGAAGATGGTGGCGAGAGCGGGTTTGGAGCGGCGGAGAAGTAGAAGCGATTCAGTATAGATAGAGAATAGATAAAGGGGAAAGCCGAGGCAATTGTCTCGGCTTTCCTATTGTTTTGTGCCTAAATTGAGCTATTACTGATCGAGCCTTTAGCTATCTACGGCTTGTCAAAAACCTCCGCTTGGTATATACTGTGAATGTCATTCTATGGCGGGAGGTGGCTCTAGTGGAGAACATCGTTTTCCCCAAATGCCAGAAATGCAGTACTGGCGACTTGGTGCCTCTATCAGATTTTGGAAGCCAAGGGGCACCCATCCACTACAAGGTCTGGGTTTGTACCAATCCCGAATGTGGCTTTAACATAAAGATCCGAAATGGTGATATCTATGTTAACGAGCCGATATTGAGCGGAGCAGTGCATAGTAACCGCTATCGCTAGCAAGTGCGGTTTCGTTTTTGGTGTCTTGCTGGTCGGTGTTTAAAAGAGGAAAGTTCATTTTACTCCAGGTAATCTTTCAGCTTCTTTGATCTGCTGGGGTGGCGTAGCTTACGAAGCGCTTTAGCTTCGATCTGGCGTATACGCTCCCTGGTGACTCCGAATTCCTTTCCGACCTCTTCGAGGGTGCGACTGCGCCCGT
>CAYHAX010000075.1:0-3654 GCA_964354695.1 uncultured Dehalococcoidia bacterium | reverse complement strand
GGCAACCATGACTGGGGTGCGATAGGTAAGATAGACATAGATGATTTCAATCCTGAGGCAGCGGCTGCTTGCCGCTGGACGGGGCAGCAACTGGATGATGACGAAGTTGACTACCTTGCTGGACTTCCTCTTGTTGTAAGTGAAGGTGATTTCACGCTAGCGCATGGCAGCCCTCGTGAGCCGATATGGGAATACCTGGTTTCCACATATGTTGCTAAGGTCAGCTTCAGTTGCTTTCAAACCAAATTCTGCCTGGTGGGACACAGTCACGCGCCTGTGGTGTTCGAGCACCACGCTGACAGCGGTGAGTGCCTGTTACAGGAGCTTTCACTCGAGGCGCCGTTAAGGCTTGGGTTGAATCGCTTGATCATCAATCCAGGTGGGGTGGGACAGCCTCGGGACGGGGACCCGCGTGCCAGCTACGCTATCTACGACAGCAGTGGCAACGTTATCTGGCACTATCGGGTGCCCTACGATGTGGGAGTAACTCAGCAGAGGATGTTGGAGCAGGGTCTGCCACACAGGCTTGCTACAAGATTGAGCTACGGCTGGTGAGGCTGGTCACCTGTGGTTTCAGGATGGGCGAGGCGGCTTTTATGTTTATAGCAAGAGGAACTCACTCAACTTCTTGGGGTTGTTGCTTTTCTGAGTGGCTTCTTCTTTGGTAACGAGGTTTCTTCTTACCAGGTCAGCCAGCGCCTGGTCCATGGTCTGCTTTCCTTCCGACGCCCCATGCTCAAGGTTGGATGGTATCTCGTGCATCTTGCCTTCACGGATGAGCTTTTTTATCCCTGCTGTGGAGAGCATTATTTCAAAGGCGGCTATTTGTCCTCCTCCGATGCGGGATAAGAGGGTTTGTGATAGCACTGCCTCTATTACCTGCGATAATTGCGACCTAATCTGTTGTTGTTGCGTAGCGGGAAAGATATCAATAATGCGGTCGATTGATTGTGCAGCGTCTATTGTGTGCATGGTACCGAGCACGAGGTGACCTGTCTCTGCCGCTGTTATGGCAGTGCTAATCGTGGGCAAATCGCGTAACTCTTCGATTACAATTACATCCAGGTCATGGCGGAGGGCGTGTATCAATGCAGCGTGGAAGGAGCGGGCATCGTGCCCCAAATCGCGCTGCTGGATAATGCACTTGTTGTTGGTGAACAAGAATTCGATGGGGTCTTCAATAGTGATAACGTTTCGTTTCACTGTCTGGTTGAGATGATTAATCATGGCTGCCAGGGTGGTAGATTTGCCGGCTCCTGCCTGACCGGTTACTAAGATAAGCCCTTTCGGCTTGAGAACAAGCTCTTTGCAGATCGGGGGCAAGCCCAATTCATCGATAGAGGGGATTCTGAACGGTACGAAGCGGAAGGCGAGGCTCATTGTGCCGCGTTGTTGCAGGGCGTTGACCCTGAATCGGGCGAGACCGGGAACACTGTAAGCGAAGTCCAGCTCCAGTTCTTTGCTGAAAACCTCTCTTTCCTCTGCGGTGGTAATTTGTTCAAATATAGCTTCGGAATCCGCTGGTCTCGTTGGCGGGAGGTGGTCTTGCGCTACAAGCTCACCGTGGATTCGCAGCACGGGCGGGCTGGGCACTGTGATGTGCAAGTCCGAAGCGCCTTTTTCCACCATCAGCTTGAGAAGCTCATCTATAACTACAGTGGTGCGCTGAGAGATATTCGTATCTTCCCTGTGGTGAATCTGCTTATCGGGCATTTCTAACTCTTTCTCGCTAATCTAAACTATAAAACGCAAAGGCAGGTATTTAGATAGTTACCCGAACCTCCCTTTCCAAGGGGAAATAGACCTATTAGTACTTTTTCATAAATACTGTAGCGCAATTGCGTTGTTCAGTTAATCACCAGTTGGTACTTTCTTCATATGGACTTTGGTACTCCGTACTTATGCCTAGCGCCGCTTTTTTGGTGGCTATCTGCGTTTGGGCAGTGCCAACTTGACTGAATTGCCTTCACTTTGATATATTTGAACGGGTCTACCAAATCAATGTGAAAGAAGGAGTGCAAATGAGCATCAAGAAAGTCGGCGTAGTAGGTTGCGGGCTGATGGGCGCGGGCATTACACAGGTCAGCGCTCAATCCGGCTATGAGGTCGTGGTCTCGGAGATCAACGATGAGCTGCTGAACAAGGGCTTGAAGTCGCTAAAGTCTGCGCTGGGCAGAGCCGTGGAGAAGGGCAAGATGACTAAAGAGGAAGAGGCGGCTGTTGTGGGACGTATCAAGGGCACTACGAAGATGGAAGATTTTGCTGGTTGCGACCTGGTTATCGAAGCTGCTACAGAGAACATGAATACAAAGAAGAAGATATTCGCTGACCTGGACAAAATCTGTGCTCCGAATGTGCTTCTGGGTACCAATACTTCGTGCCTGTCCATCACTGAGGTGGCGATGGCGACCAAGAGACTGGACAAGGTGATGGGGATGCACTTCTTCAACCCTGTGCCCATAATGAAGCTGCTCGAACTTGTAACTACCATCGTCTCCAGTCAGGAGACCCTCAACGCCGTGAAAGCGTACGGGCAGTCTTTAGGCAAGACAATCATCGTAGCCAAGGACACACCTGCTTTCATAGCAAACCGCATTGCGATGCCCATGACCATTGAAGCTATAAGGGTGTACGAGGCGGGGCTGGCTACAAAGGAAGACATAGATAACGGTATGGTTTACGGCTACAATCACCCCATGGGACCTCTGGCGCTGGCTGACCTGGTGGGGCTGGATACCCTCCTCTACGTATGTGAGTCAATATATGCTGAGTTCAAGGACCCCAAATGGGCGCCGCCTCTGTTGCTGAAGAGAATGGTGACAGCGGGGCATCTGGGACGCAAGACAGGCAAGGGGTTCTACGATTATAGTGCCAAGTAGCCAAGTAGCGTCTAGTGTACATAACGTTATAGCGTTCGAATAAGGCTCTCGGTAGCTGTGCTGCGGGATTAGGTGCCGCGCTTCTTGTATTCGGGACAGTAGGTGGCGTTAGGTCGCGCTGGATTGTGGCAGGAGCTACGCCAGTCCCAGGCGCAGCTATCGCAGAGGATGACTTTCATACCCAGGGCACGTTTGGTCCGTATCTTGAGGCGGTCTAGCCAGTTGGGTCTCATGTTTCAATTGTACTACATCTTTTAGCAGTCAGCTATCAGCATTCAGCAGTCAGTTAGGTTGCGTGGGGTTGGAGCAGGTGCTCCAACCTACGCCTATAAGTTTTAATTGCAAATTGCAGAATGCAAAGTGAAAAGTGCAAAATGACCTGGGGAGGTGATAGTGATGCCGATAGTAAGGATTGGGATGTGGACAGGCAGGACTCATGCTCAGAAGGCTGAGCTGGCGCGGGTCATCACCGAGGCTATGGTAACCATAGCTCACACCACACCGGAGGCGACCATTGTCATTTTCGAGGACATCGCAAAAGAGGACTGGGCGCAAGCCGGCGTTTTGGCGTCGGATGCCAAGAAGTAGCCGGCTCATTACCCGGTCAGTCTGCCAAGCCCCTTAGTTCCAAAATAGGGCGGTGAAAGCGCTGGCTGGCACCTTTCTATGTCTGCGGGCATACCTCCCCTAAGGCTTTACCCCATTTTGCTCCTTGCGTTTTTTTCGGGGACGGCTTCCACAAGCCTATGGTCGCACTATATTTCTTATGTAAAAC
>CAYHAX010000074.1:0-2860 GCA_964354695.1 uncultured Dehalococcoidia bacterium | reverse complement strand
CTTGTTCGCTGTAAAGCATAACGGCGAGGTGCTGACGCCGGAGCACGGCTATCCACTGAGGCTGGTGGTGCCCAGGCTTTACTTCTGGAAGAGCGCCAAATGGGTGGAGGGCGTGGAGTTCACAGCCAAGGACAGAAAAGGTTTCTGGGAGTCGCGCGGATACCACAACCATGGCGATCCCTGGAAAGAGGAGAGGTACGGGTAGGGCAAGCTTAAATTGCAAAGTGCAAAATGAAAAATGCGAAGTGTTGGGGCGCGGTAACCGCGCCCCATCTGATATAATACTAGATGTCTCCGACTAAATAAGGATAGTTTTATGGAAGAGCTCCTGAAACAGGCTGAGAAGGTGGCTGAGGAGGCTGAGGTATTCTCGGTATCCCGCAGCGAGACCGACGCTGTCTTCGAGACAAATCGTTTGAAGCAGGTAGTGACCCGCGAGTCCTCGGGCAGGGCGCTGCGTCTCATCAAGGGCGGCAGGATTGGCTTCTCCGCCAGCAATAAGGTGGACGGCACTAAGGAACTGGTAGCTATGGCGCTGGAGATGGCGCCCTTCGGCGCCGAGGCGAAGTTCCAGTTCCCTCCCCTCGAAGCTTATACCAGAATCGAGGTCTATGACTCAAAGGTTGAAGCTGTCACCGAGGAACAGATGGTGGAGCTGGGGCAGTCTCTCATCGATAAGGTGAGAAAGCACACCCCGGAGCTGGTATGCCAGGGCGGCGTGTCCAAGAACACCCTAACCGTGGAGATATTGAACTCGCGCGGCGGCAGGGCGAGCTACAAAAAGAGCGTGTTCGGCATCAGCGTCGAGGGCGTGCTCATCAGGGGCACCGACATGCTCTTCGTGGGAGACAGCGAAAGCTCGTGCCATCCCCTCACAGACAACAAAACGGTAGCTGACAATACCATTGAGCAGCTCGAGAGAGCGAAGGAGACCGCTGTCTCGCCGGAGGGCAAGCTGCCGGTTATCTTCACTCCCCTGGGTGTCGCCAGCACGCTGCTCATGCCCATTGCTATGGCAGTCAACGGTAAAACCGTACTGCAGGGCGCTTCGCCTTTGGGACACAGGAAGGGCGAGCAGGTCTTCGATAAAAGGCTATCCCTCTGGGACGACTCAACTATTGCGTACCGTCCTGGCAGCAGGTTCTGCGACGACGAAGGCGTGCCCAGCCAGCGCATCCCCATTATCTCCAGTGGAGTGGTGGCTAACTTCCTCTATGACCTGCAAACCGCAGCCCTGGCAGGCACGAAGAGCACAGGCAGCGCCTCCAGGAGCCTGGGCAGCCTGCCCACCCCCTCGGTAAGCGCCATCGTTATTGAGGAGGGGGATGCTAGCTTCGAGGACATGCTCGCTGACATAGAGGATGGGCTGGTGGTCGAGGAACTGATGGGCGCATCCATGGGTAATGTTTTAGGCGGCGATTTCAGCGGCAACGTGCTTTTGGGCTACAGGGTGAAGAATGGGAAGCTGGTGGGGCGGGTGAAAGACACTATGGTCACCGGCAATATCTACGAGGCTTTGAAAGAAATGGGCGCGGTTGGCAACAAGGCGAGGTGGGTGGGTGGGATGGTGCGCACCCCGCATATATATTGTCCTCGCCTGGCAGTATCAACGAAAGGGTAGGGGCGAGGCGACCTTGACTACCCAGAGAGGATGAAACAGAGGCTTGGAGAACATGTCGTCTCTGGAGAACTATTTAAAAGAGCTGCGCGACTCGAGCAAGCCCCTGGTCGCCGCCATGCTGGTCAGGCTCTCGGACCTCTCGCGTGAGGAGAGAGAGGTCTTCTCCAGGGAATGGCATGGGGTAGATGTGGCGCGGCGCCGCGAGATTCTGGAAAGACTGGCTGAACTGGCTGAGGACAATCTCGAACTTGACTTCGACGAGGTCAATCGCGTTTGCTTTGCCGACGCTGACAGCGAGGTGAGGGTGAGAGCTATAGAGGGGCTGATGCAATGCGAGGAGCGCACTCTGATTGACCCCTTGATTGCTCTGCTGCAAGGCGACCCTGAGCAACCGGTGCGGGCTGCTGCCGCAACCGCTCTGGGACCGTTCGCCATGCTTGCCGAGTTCGAAGAGCTATCTCCAGGCGATGCCGATAAGGTTGAAAGGGCTCTGACCGCTGCTTTCAACAAGAAGGACGAACGAGAAAATGTGCGCTGCAGGGCTCTGGAGGCTGTAAGCCCCATAAGCAAGCCCCAGATACAGGAGCTTATCCGTCAGGCTTACCAGAGCAAGAGCCTGGAGTTTCAGGCCAGCGCCCTGTTCGCCATGGGGCGCAACTGCAATCGCAACTGGCTGCCCATACTGCTGAAAGAGCTCCGCAGCACTAACCCTCAACTCAGGTTCGAGGCAGCGCAGGCGTGTGGTGAGCTTGAGGCTGAGGAGGCGGTGCCCAAGCTCGTTGAGCTTTCCCGCGATAGCGACCTCGAGGTACAGCTCTCTGCGATTGCGGCGCTGGGCAAAATCGGCGGTGACCGTGCGAAGGAGGCGCTGCGCGAGTGTGCGGACAGCGGTGACGAACTGATAAGCGAGGCAGCGCAGTACGCTATCGATGAGATGAAGTTCTGGGAAGACCCCTTTAGCCTCTAGCTAGGTATCATCCAGCACAACCCGCTCATGGTTCGACAGGCTCACCACGAACGGGTCTTTATTTCCGTTCGCCCTGAGCTTGTCGAAGGGCAGTAGCGAATTACTAGGTGTTCTCCAGCACCAGAGCCACAGCCCCCAGCAGCCCCGGATTATCCCCCAGTGCGGGCGGAGTTATGCGCACCGTGATATCCCGCATCACCCTCTTGGCGACCATGCGCCGTACAGGCTCGAAAATGAGGTCGCCCGCTTTAGATACCCCGCCGCCAATGATG
>CAYHAX010000073.1:0-2859 GCA_964354695.1 uncultured Dehalococcoidia bacterium | reverse complement strand
GTCAAGCCCCTATTCCTGTACATTTTTCTTTTTCTGCTCTTTTTATATAAAAACGGCTGGTCCGCACCCTCCCGCCCCCCCCCCGGGGAGCATGGACTTACGGGCTTTGCTATAAACGAGTTAAACAGAGTCTCTTAGTCCCTTTTCGCCTCGCTATATAACGGACTGTAAAGCTTTTACCACTTTTTTCAGAGCTTGTCAATACCTTTTGCCAATAGAAATAGCGAAAACGCGGCAAAATAGTTAGCCCCTATCCGGTTCTAGCTTCAAAACCCGTAGTCCGCAATTTTTCAGACATGTAATGAATACTTAAGAAAAGGCTTGAGCCAGGCCCTCAACCCTCTCCCATAGATAATATAGACGAACCCCGGAGCCAAAAAGTTCCCCTTCCCTAATAAGTAGAAATCTTTAACCGCTGAGGGCGCTGAGTTCGCGGAGGGATTAGGCCCTATGTCATTGCTTTGAAAGTAGACGTTTCTACCGTTCGCCCTGAGCCTTTCGAAGGGAGCTTGTCGAAGGGCTCAATGTCATTCTTCTCCTTCACTCCGTTCGGGTCAGAATGACACTTAAACCCCCTCTGCGGTTTCGAAATCGCTTCCGGTTTTTGTCCCTCCGACCAATTGCGCCGCCTTTTTCTATATGTTATAATTTCCCACAGTCTGGAGGGCAAATTGCAGGTAGCTCCCATCTCCCACACCCCCGAGCTCAATCTCACCGTCACCAGAACACATAGGTTTCCCCCCACCAGCTTCAGCACTAACAAACCATCAATCATTTCGCCTTCACATCCATCATCGCAGGGCGGAGCTATGCTATTCCCGCGCTCCACAACGGTCACAATGGTTGGATTCTACTTAATATAAATAAAGGAGGCTTAGAATGGCTGCAGAGATAATCTCAGGAGCCGCTGTAGCGGAGCAAATCCGCGCTGAGCTGAAAGTAAAGGTACAAGAGCTCAAGGCTAAGGGAATAAACCCTGGCGTGGTCTTTGTGCGCGTCGGCGAGGACCCCGCCTCGGTATCCTACGTCACAGGCAAGAGCAAGGCTGCCGATGAGCTGGGCATCCTCTCGGAGACCATAGTTCTCCCCGTGGACACCCCGGAGCAACAACTGCTCGACCTGGTCCATAAACTGAACAAGGAACATAAGTACCATGGCATCCTGGTTCAGCTTCCTCTGCCCAAGCAAATAGATGCGGATAAAGTGCTGACCGCCATCGACCCCGAGAAAGACGTCGACGGCTTCCATCCCGTCAATGTGGGCAAGCTGCTCATCGGCGACCCCTACTTCATGCCCTGCACACCCCACGGAGTCCAGGAATTGCTGGTTCGCAGCGGCAACAGCCCCGAAGGAAAGCATGTGGTGGTCTGCGGACGCAGCAACATCGTGGGCAAGCCCGTGATGGCTATTTTGATTCAGAAGCAGAAGGGCGCCAACGCCACTGTGACCATGGTGCACACCGGCACCAAGGACATGGCCAAGTACACCCGTCAGGCAGATATCCTCATCGCCGCTATGGGCAAGCCTCAGGTGATAACGGCTGATATGGTCAAAGAGGGCGTAGTGGTCATCGACGTCGGCGTCAACAGGATCCCCGACGCCACCAAGAAGAGCGGGTTCCGGCTGGTGGGCGACACCGACTTCGAACATATTAAGGAGAAGGCAAAGGCTATCACCCCTGTCCCCGGCGGTGTGGGACCGATGACAATCACTATGCTTATGGTAAACACGGTCAGGGCTGCGGAGCAGCAGTCCGCAAAAAAGCACTAAAAAGCAAAAAAATTAAGGAAGGTAGGAGGTTCACCCTTATATGGCATACGATGCAGTAAAACTGAAGGACTGGCAGATAGCAGAAGAAGCTGAAAAGAACATGCCCACTCCCGAGCAGTGGATAAGCAGGCTGGGACTGCAAAAGGACGAGCTCATCCCCTTCGGGCGGACGCCCAAGCTCGATTTCCTCAAGATAATAGACCGCCTGAAGCACAAGAAGGATGGCAAATACATCGAGGTTACCGCTATCACCCCTACGCCGTTAGGTGAGGGCAAGACAACCTCTCTGATGGGTCTGGTGGAGGGTATGGGCAAGCGCAAGCAAAGCGTAATCGGTTGTATCCGCCAGCCCTCGGGCGGTCCCACCATGAACATCAAGGGGACGGCTGCCGGCGGCGGCAACGCGCTGCTTATACCCATGACCGAGTTCTCCATGGGACTCACCGGCGACATCAACGACATCATGAACGCCCACAACCTGGCGATGGTCGCCTTAACTGCCAGGATGCAGCACGAGCGCAACTACAACGACGAGCAGTTGCAGAGGCTCACCAAGATGCGCCGCTTCGACATAGACCCCACCAGGATAGAGATGGGCTGGATTATGGACTTCTGCGCCCAGAGCCTGCGCAACATCATTATAGGAATGGGCGGTCGCCAGGACGGCTTCCTGATGCAGTCCAAGTTCGGCATCGCTGTAAGCTCCGAGCTGATGGCTATGCTCGCCATAGTCAATGACCTGGCTGACCTGCGGCAGAGGATGGACAAAATCACCGTAGCCTTCGATAAGGCGGGCAAGCCCGTCACCACAGGCGACCTCGAGGTAGGCGGCGCCATGACCGCTTTCATGCGCAACGCCATCAACCCCACCCTGTGCGCCACAGTGGAGTATCAGCCGGTATTCGTGCATGCCGGCCCCTTCGCCAATATCGCTGTAGGGCAGAACTCTATCATAGAAGACCGCATCGCCCTGAAGATGTCTGACTACGTTGTCACTGAAAGCGGATTCGCCGCAGACATCGGCTTCGAGAAGTTCTGGAACGTCAAGTGCCGCCTCAGCGGACTGAAACCGCATGTGTCCGTGCTCAC
>CAYHAX010000072.1:0-8257 GCA_964354695.1 uncultured Dehalococcoidia bacterium | reverse complement strand
TTTTCTGGTCTCGATTCCGCCAACGATATCGGTCGGCAAGGTTGTTGGAATCATAAAACAGAATACGTCACGAGAGTTAAAGCAAAAATTCCCGTTCCTGAAACAAGTATATTGGGGAACGGATGCAGTATGGTCTGAGGGATATTTTGTTTCGACGGTTGGTATTAATGAAGCAATGATACACGCGTACATTGAAGAACAGGGTAAAAAAGACGCAGGGCAAACGAAGTTTGAGATAAGTTAAAACCCCGACCGTAAGGTCGTGGGAAGTTTATATCCGTTAGTTTTCAGCTGTGACTGCTGACTATCGAAAGCTCAAAAGATGAAATATTTCGGCTCCTCAGGAATAAGAGACATAGTAGACAAAAACCTGCTTCAGCTTATGTTCGAAGTTGGGCTAGTCTTGGGAAGCTCATGCCGCTCGGTGGCAATAGGCTGCGATACCAGAACCTCCAGCGATGCTATGAAATACGCCTTCCTCTCAGGACTTCTCTCGGCAGGTGGAGAAGCTGCTGACGCAGGAGTTATCCCCACACCGACACTTGCCTATGCTTCCAGGCATTTCGGAGCGGGCGCAATGATAACTGCATCTCACAATCCTCCACAATACAATGGAATCAAGCTGGTAAATCCCGATGGCTCCGCCTTCGACTCAGCCCAGAGGGAAAGGATAGAGAGAAAGCTCTCCGATAGATCCTATGAGCTTGCCCCCTGGCAGAAAATGAAGAAGTACAACACCTATAAGCGAGCAATTGAAGAGCATATCGAACGAATCCTGGCGGACATCCCTCGCAAACTGAAGATTAAAGTGGTAGTAGACTGCGGCTGCGGAGCTGCATCTGTCATAACGCCCAACCTGCTATCGAGGCTTGGCTGCAAAGTAATAGTCTTGAACTGCCAGCCCAGCGGTCATTTCCCCAGAGAAATCGAGCCTCTCCCTCAAAATCTGGGCGATTTGATGAAAACAGTCAAAGCAGAAAAGGCTGCCCTCGGCATCGCGCATGATGGCGACGCCGACAGAGTAGCTGTTATTGACGACAGGGGAAATTTTGTCAGCGGAGACAAGTTGATAGCACTATTTGCCAGACATCTCGCCGTCAAAAAAGTGGTAACCACGGTTGATGCCTCGATGGTTATAGATGAACTAGGGTTTGAGGTACTCAGAACCAAAGTGGGCGATGCCTTCGTCTCCGATGCGCTTCGGGTAAAGCCCAAGACAAATACCAGGGTGTTCGGTGCGGAGCCATCGGGGTGCTTTATCTTCCCTGAGGTATCCCTCTGCCCCGATGGCATCTATGCAGCAGCCAAAGTTGCCCAGATTGCTGCCGAGCATCAAATCTCTTCGCTGGTTTCCCAAATACCAACCCCCGCCGTTATGAGAGGTAGTGTCACCGCAAATAGAGCTATAATGAAAAGAATCGAAAAGAAGCTGAAAATTGCCGGGAATGGACAACTGACAACAATCGATGGTATCAGGCTAGCCTTCAGCGATGGCTGGCTTATGATAAGACCATCAGGAACCGAGCCTAAGATTAGAATAACTGCCGAGGCAAGAACCAAGAAGAGGGCTCAAGAGCTATATAAACTAGCACTTGAAGCTATCGAAACCGGGATGAAGCCAGAAAGAGCGAAAAGATGAAAGCAGTTATCCTCGCAGCAGGCGAAGGGAACAGGATGAGACCACTGACTTATACCAAGCCTAAAGTCATGCTCCCTCTAGCCAACAAACCGATACTGGAACATCTAGTTATCGAAATGAAGAAGGCAGGCGTCAAGGATTTCACTATCGTCGTGGGCTATCATGCGGAAACCATACGTCATCACTTCGGCGACGGCGCAAAATGGGGCGTGAGCATTGACTACGTAACCCAGAGGAAACAACTTGGTACCGCCCACGCTGTAAAAATGGTGGAAGGTCTGGTTAAAGATAAGTTCCTGCTGGCAAACGGAGACGTCCTGCTCAAAGCCGATGATATAGCTAAGATTCTGGCAAAAGACACTACTACACTAAGCTTAATAGAAGCCAAGGATACGAAGGACCTCGGAGTTGTGGAGGTGACAGGCAACAAAATTAAGGCAATCCACGAAAAAGTGGAGAAGCCTCCTGGTAATCTAGTCAACGCCGGCGTCTATCTGTTGACTTCGGAGATATTCCCTGCCATAGCCAAGACCGAGAAATCGCCCAGAGGAGAATACGAACTGACCGATTCCCTACAAATACTGCTGGGCGAGAAGCATGATATCTCATGGATAAGAATCGACCATTGGCTTAACCTGAGCTATCCTTGGGATTTGTTAACAGCAAACGAATCACTTATGATGGAAATAGAGCAGCAGAATCTGGGGGCAATCGAGGAAAACTCCGTCTTAAAAGGACTGGTCTCTATAGGCAAAGACACGGTAGTGCGAGCTGGCTCCTACATTCAGGGACCAGTGATAATAGGGGAGAACTGCGACGTAGGACCCAATTGTTTTATCAGACCCGGCACTGCTATCGGCGACAACTGCCACATAGGAAGCGCAGTGGAGATAAAGAACTCAATTGTTATGCGTGGCAGCAAGGTTCCCCACCATAGCTATATAGGAGATAGCATCATAGGTGAGGGATGCAATCTCGGCGCAGGAACCAAAATAGCAAATCTCAGACTGGATAAAAAAGACATATCAGTCGGCATCATAGAAACCGGTAGACGCAAATTGGGCGCTATCTTAGGAGACGAGGTGCAGACCGGTATCAACACCAGCATCAATGTAGGTAGCCTTATCGGCGACCATACGTGCATAGGTCCCGGTGCCGTAGTCAGCGGTGTTATACTGCCCGGCTCCACGATATTATAGAGCTGAGTCAGGGGGTAGATGTGGAAAGAATAGAACAGGCTGTTATCCTAGCTGCAGGAGAAGGACAAAGACTGAGACCTTTTACTGCCTCAAAACCTAAGGTGATGCTTCCCATAGCAAATAAGCCGATATTACGATATGTAATAGAGGCAATAGCCCAAAATGGCATACGCAAGATAGTAATCATCGTTGGCTATAAGAAAGACCAGGTAATTAACTACTTCGGATCGGGAGACCAGTTCGATGTAGAAATAGATTACATAGAGCAAAAACAGCAGCTTGGCACCGCACATGCGCTGAAGCTGGCAAAGGGGAAAGTTAAGGGCAAATTCCTTGCCTTACCTGGAGATAATATTATTGAGCCAGGCACTATCTCGAAACTAATTCAGGAGAAGACTAACGCCATCCTGGTCAAAGAGCAAGAAAACATCTCTAAATATGGCGTTATCGAAGCTCGGGACGGGATAGTGACCAGCATCGTCGAAAAGCCTAAGGAAGCCTTAAGCCACATGGTTAACACAGGCATATATGCCTTCACCGATGAGATATTCGATATGGTCGGGCAGGAAACAGATTTGCCCTCAGTTATTCGCAACATGACTGCTCAAGGACATAAGATAAAAGTCTGCGAAGCAGTTGGCTCTTGGCTCGACGTCGTTTATCCCTGGGATATACTGAAACTGAATGACCTGGCTCTGGCTAAAACATCGCCAGCCGTAGGGGGCACTATCGAGAAAGGGGCGACTATCAAGGGTTTGGTCTCAGTGGGGAAAGGCACCACTATAAGAGCAAACTCATACATAGTGGGACCAGCAATTATTGGAGAGAACTGTGAGATAGGACCAAGCGTATGCATCTTGCCCTCCACCAGCATAGGAGACAATGTCTGCATCCTTCCCTTCACAGTGGTCGACAACAGCATGATAGCCAATGGTGTGGAAATCGGGCCTGGTTCCACTATTAGAGACTCTATCATCGACAAAGGGTGCCAACTCACAGGACATTTCGTCACCCAAAGTGGGGAGGCAGACATAAAGATTGATGATGAATACAATCGAGTGCAGATTGGCGCTATGCTGGGTGAATACTGCAACATCGGAGACAGTGTAGTAACTGCACCAGGTGTCATTATAGGCAATCGTTGTCGGATAAAAGCCCTGAAATTGCTTGAGCAGAGCATACCCGATGAAAGTTTAGTGGTGTAAATAATGTGCGGCATCGTTGGCTACCTGGGATACCGAGAAGCCCAACCGATACTGGTCAACTCTTTGAAAAGACTGGAGTATCGAGGATATGATTCATGTGGCATAGCTTTGCTCGGAAAAGGGGTCGAAGTATACAAAGATGCCGTCAGAATCGATGCGCTGGAAAAGAGTCTGCCCCCCAACACCAGTAAGACAGGCATCGGGCATACTAGATGGGCAACCCATGGTAAGCCATCTCAATTAAATGCCCATCCTCATACTGATTGTGCTGGCAAGATTGCAGTAGTCCATAATGGCGTAATAGACAATTATCTCCATCTCAAAGAACAATTGACAAAGGAAGGACATTCCTTCCGCTCCGAGACTGACACCGAGGTCATACCACATCTCATCGAGAAATATTATCAGGGCAACCTGTTGGAAGCTGTATCACGTGCAATATTTGACATAACAGGGTCATATGCCTTCGTTGCCATGCATGTTGACCGTAATGAACTTATAGTAGCCAGAAACGAGAGCCCCCTGATTATCGGCATCGGCGACAAAGAGAATTTCGTAGCCTCCGATGTACCCGCAGTGCTGGATTACACAGATAGGGTAGTGTACCTCGAAGATGGAGACATCTGCACCATCACTACAAATGGTATCAAGTGCATCAAAAACGGCAAAGAGGTCGAAAGAACCGAGCACAGGATTCCCTGGAGCCTGGAGGAGGCTCAAAAATCTGGTTTTGAACACTTCATGATTAAGGAAATCCACGAGCAGCCAAGAGCCATCAGAAACACATACAAAGGATATATCTCGGCGCTGGAACCAGTGGTGAACTTGGGGATTCGAATTGATGCTGACCTGCGAGACATACTCATAGTAGCTTGTGGCACCTCATACTATGCATCTCTGGTTGGCAAGCACGTTATACAGAGCTTGACCCAGATACCAGTTAGGGTAGAGATAGCTTCAGAGTTCAACTACTCTGATACCGTTCTGGACAAAACCTGGGTCATAGCCATCACCCAGTCCGGAGAGACCGCCGATAGCCTGAGAGCCCTTAAGAAAGCTAAAGAATCCGGGGCCCGCACTCTGGCTATTACCAATGTTGTAGGAAGCAGCGCCACCCGCATCGCCGACGAGACGCTTTACATAACAGCAGGACCCGAGATATGCGTAGCCGCCACCAAGAGCTTCATTGCGCAGCTAATCATGCTCTATCTACTAGGGCTGGCTTGGGCTTCAATAAACATTCGTTTACGCACAGGTCTCATTTCAGAGTTGAGACAATTGCCCAATAAAGTGCAGGAACTGCTGGATAGGGGAGAGAGTATAGCTGATTACGGCAAGTACCTGGCAAAATTTGAAAATGTATTCTTTGTAGGCAGAGGGCTGAACTACCCTGTAGCTCTCGAGGGGGCATTGAAACTCAAGGAGATATCATATATCCATGCTGAAGGCTACCCAGCCGGGGAACTGAAACACGGTCCCTTCGCCCTGCTCACCCCGAACACACCCATAGTAGCAGTGGCAGCTAGAGATAATACCTACGAAACACTCCTGGCTAATATAAAGGAAATAAAAGCACGAGAATCACCGGTCATCGCCATCGCTGAGCAAGGCGACACTGAGATAGAGAAGTACGTTGACTTCGTAATCAGGGTCCCCAAGACAGACCCTATATTTTCACCAGTGATTAATGCAGTCGCGCTGCAACTGTTGTCCTATTACACTGCCAAGGAGAGAGGCTGTTCCATCGATACCCCTCGCAACCTGGCAAAGAGTGTAACCGTAGAGTGAATAGGGGGGAGAGATTGAAAATCCTGGTCACCGGAGGGGCAGGGTTCATTGCCTCTAATATCGTTGATGCTTTAATCGACCTCGGGCACAATGTAGTGATTGTTGACAATCTTACCAGCGGTTTCCAACAGAACCTCAACCCTAAAGCCAAATTCTATAAAATCGACATCCGAGATAGTAAATTGTCAGAGATTTTAGAGCGTGAGAAGCCTCAGATAGTGAACCATCACGCAGCACAAATAGATGTACGAAAATCCAGCGAAGACCCCATAGCTGATGCAGAGGCAAATATACTGGGCAGCCTGAACCTCATAACGAACTGCCTTCGTTTTGGCGTAAAGCGGATAATCTATGCCTCTACCGGAGGAGCTATTTACGGAGACCCCCAGTATATTCCAGCCGATGAGAATCACCCCATAAATCCAATTTCTCAATATGGTGTATCAAAGCATACTGTAGAGCATTACCTCCACCTGTACAGTATCACCGGCGGGCTCGAGTACGTGACGCTAAGATACTCAAACGTTTATGGTGGCAGACAAAACCCCCATGGAGAAGCAGGTGTCGTAGCCATCTTCGCTATTCAGATGCTCACCGGAAAACAACCGACCATCTTCGGACCCGGAGATAAAACTCGAGACTACACCCACGTATCAGACATCGTAAGAGCAAATATCATAGCCCTCGAACACGGGAAGAATGCAATCTATAACATAGGCACAGGCGTCGAGACCAAAGACCAGGAGATTTTCGACACCCTTGCCAGCGTGTTGGGATTTAAGGGCAAGCCTATTTATGCCCCTCTGCGCAAAGGGGAGGTCTACCGCATCGCCCTGGACTGCACCAAGGCTAAAAAGGAACTGGGCTGGAGCCCGCAACTATCACTTAAAGAAGGTATGGCTCGGACCGCTGAGTACTACCGGGCATTAGCTCGGCGGTCGCCGACCAGATAGTATTTGCCCCCCTTCCTCACTCAATTACTTTGCATCAGGAGATATCTAACACTTGCGAACTTGCGCCTTACTGAGTTAAAATAGGTTTACCAAGATTTGAAGGGAACGGGTACCAAATATCGGGATGCATGAGGCGGTAATAGTAGATGCGGTACGAACCCCCATAGCCAGAGCGCACCCGGAGAAGGGGTGGTTCAAGGATATCCGTTCCGATGAACTGGGCGTCATTGTTATCAGGGAGCTACTGAAGAGAACAAAGGTAGCCCCTGAGCTGATTGAGGACGTAATTCTGGGCTGTGCCACCCAGACCGGCGAGCAGGCGATGAACATAGCCAGGTACATCGCAGTAATGTCTGGCTTGCCGTTCAAGGTGGCAGCTCAGACCATAAATCGCCAGTGTGCCTCAGGCATGACGTCTGTTCACAGCGCTGCCCAATCCATCATGGCAGGCTATGGTGAGGTCTTTATAGCTGGCGGAATAGAAAGCATGACCCACCTGCCCGAGGGGGCAGGTGCAGACTTGAATCCGAAGCGGTTCGAATTTATCGACCGAAGCTCCTCATCCATGGGCTTGACTGCCGAGAACCTGGCAAAGATGTATAATATATCCCGGGAGGAGCAGGAAAAATTCGCTTTAAGGAGCCATCAAAAGGCGACAACAGCACAGGAACAGGGCAAGTTCAGGGACGAGATAGTCCCCGTCGAAGTACCTTTACAAAAGGGCAAAAAGCTAATTGATAGCGACCAGAATCCGAGGTCTTACACCTCTCTCGACATCATGGCTGCCCTTGAGCCGATAGCCAGATCAGATGGTACAATAACAACAGCGACAGCCTCGCCGGCGAGCGATGGGGCAGCAGCGATAATGCTGATGTCGAGAGACAAGGCAGAAGAACTGCGGATAAAACCAAAGGTCAAAGTGCTATCCATGTCTGTAGCCGGAGTAGACCCCAAGCTGATGGGGCTGGGCATCATCCCGGCAGCAAAGAAGGCTTTAGATAGAGCAGGTTTGACCATAGCCGACATAGATGTAGCTGAGATAAACGAAGCCTTCGCCGTGGTAGCTATGGTCGCTATCAAAGAGTTAGGAATTGGCGAAGAAAGGGTTAACCCCAGCGGGGGGGCAGTTGCCCTGGGACATCCCATGGGTTGCAGCGGTGCCAGGCTGATAACCACGTTAACACACGAGATGGTGCGCTGTCAGGCTAAATATGGTCTTGCAGCGATGTGTGTGGGGATGGGACAGGGAGCAGCAACAATATTTGAAAGAGAGGGCTCGTAGCTCAGTGGCAGAGCGGTCGGCTCATAACCGATTGGTCGTAGGTTCGAATCCTGCCGGGCCCACCATATTATTTAACTACTAAGCTACTCACCAGCTTCTGGGCAGCCCCAGACCTAATGAACAGATAAGGTTTCTCACGACCTCGGAAATCCATTATTGCCCCTACGACAATTATCGCAGGATGTTGCGAC
>CAYHAX010000071.1:0-4542 GCA_964354695.1 uncultured Dehalococcoidia bacterium | reverse complement strand
CGGCGCGGCGATCGACCAGGGCGTACCGCTTGCCGCCGGGCGCTGCGACGACGACATAGACGGCGACCCCCGACCGCTGGGTAGCGGCATCGACATCGGCGCGGATGAGCTCGCCCCCAGCCTGAGCCTGAGCGGCACCCCGGGCGACGGCATAGTCTACCTGAACTGGGCGCTGAACACGGCGCTGCCGCTGACCGCCACCTGGGAGATCCGCTACAGCGGCATCCCCGGCGACCAGGCATCGCCGATCACGGGCATCCCCTCCCCGACGCGGGCTTACAGCCTGACCGGCGTGACCAACCCAGCAGTTCTGTTTTTGAGTGATCGTGCTGGAAGAAAAGCGCCGAGAAAACGAACGATGAATTGAGCTAAAAGTAAAATCATGCGTCAACATGACCAAGGTCGGGGGCAAAAACTATGTACAGGCGGCCAAAATCAGGCGATGGGGCAGAATAAGCGGCATCGCCGAGGCCTGGAGTAGGAAATAAAGGGTCAAGTAGTATCGAGTTGTAGACCCTTGAACATAAAGGCTAAAAGGTCAGCCCAGGAAGGGAAGATGAAATAGCACAGCAGGGTTTCAACATGTTGGAAAAACTTCCGTCGGGTACGCAGTTCCCGGCGGATCAAGCGGTATGTTTCATCCACCAAATCTAGAACGGTATGAAACAAGAAGGCCAAGAGGTTGAAGGACAGCAACAGAGAAGATAGATACTGGTCGCCGTGACCGAAATTGTGCTCCAGGTGATAGCCTTTAGTCTTGAGTACATTATTATTCTCGTTTTCCACCTTCCAACGGGCGCGACCATCGCGGATAATGGCTTCCACCGTAGTTTCCAGAACCACGAAATCGGTACAAAAGGCATTCTTGTAGAGTTGTTCACCGGTATCTTCACGTGTAAGGGTCAGTTCACACCAATTGACTTCAATTGTCTCCTGATCACCACGCAAAGGCAGCTGGTTGGCATAACGGTAGGTGTAGATTTCGCCAAACCGGCCGTTCCAATACCGTTTCTGGTAGCTGTGCACTGCACCATTAGCTTGTAGAAAAGCTACCATTTCGTAAAGCGCCAGGTGTGAATCGGGCTTACACACCAAAATGAAGTGCAGTTTCTTGTCTTTCATGGCTTGAATGAACGGCTGACGACTGAATAAGTCATCTCCCAAAATAGTCACATTCTCTTTGGCGTAATAATCGCCGTGTTGACTGACCCAACGTTTCCCCGCTTCAATCTCGCAGTCCTGCTTTTCACTTCCATCTTGGGGTGTGATGAACTCCGGCTCTAATGCAATCACATGCTCATTACCCGCCTGCACAATCACCGGCGTCAACACACTGTGGAAATAGTTGATCTTCCCATTGCGCAACTCCCGCTGACTACATCCCCCACAATGGATCTTCTGCGACGAGAAATATTCTGTCCCATCCAAGGCTATCAGTAGACTGTTCCCGTGCGACCTCATCCCCGTCAATATCTCCCCCTGCGCCAAACTCTTGTATACTTCTCGATAGACCCCCTTTACGTATCCTGGCGCGACCGGATCCAGTAATACTCGTATCTGACTATCGCTCGGTACTTTCATTATCTCAAACAAACTCTCCGCATTGCACCGCCCTTTATGCCGCTTCATCTCCTCTTGGTATTCCAGAAACGACGCACACTGAGTGAAAAACACCGAAAATGCCCCCATCGCTGCATCTTCCATCTCATACTGCGTGTTCTTGCCGGTCCGTTCATCGGGAAATTCTTTCGCCGCTGCCTTGATTTTCTTGATCAATCGATCTATCTTGAGTTCTTCGTACATGGGCTGTTGGGTTCCTTTGCCCAAACCTTAGCACCTTTTCCCCCATTTGCATAGACCTTTGCTCTTCATTTGCCATATACAGAATTGCTGCATGATTTCTAAATTAATTGACAATCTGTTTCAAGCCTGATATACTTCTTACAGCGGCGTTCGCGGACCACTCTTGCATCTGTTCTGCTAGTACGATAGCAACCAGGAGAGAGCGTATCGGGTTTTAGTAATCAAAGAAACCCCTCAGAGCTTCAACAGTTCGGCTGTGTCCATGAGCGCCTGCCGGGCTTTTTTGTTGTTTTGACTGCAAACGGGTGGGTTGTGTCCTAACCACTCGGCGACGAAAGGAGGTGAATAGATTGGCCTCAGTTAATTTGCGCCCGAATGAGACGCAGGAGCAGCTGCTCAAACGCTTCCGCAAAAAGGTTGCTAAAAGCGGAATCTTGAGCACAGTGCGCCGCAAACGCTGGTTTGTATCCAAGAGCGAGCTGCGCCGAATTCAAAGAAAAAAATCCATTCGCCGGATTAAGCGCCGCCAGATCACGGAACCCGAATAATTGCTGGCGGGTTGTTCATTAGAAGATACCGGAGGTGTCGATGGCAAAAGATCAAGACAAAATCCAGGTAGAAGGCACGGTGGTCGAGGCGCTGCCTGCCACCCAGTTCAAAGTGCGCCTGGACAATGGCCACAACGTCCTGGCTTATCTCTCGGGCAAGATGCGTAAGTATTACATCCGCATCTTACTTGGAGATCGCGTGCGTGTTGAAGTCTCCCCATACGATTTGACCCGCGGGCGCATCGTTTATCGTCACAAGAAGTTCGTTGACATGCCCGAGGCGGAAGAAGCTGATCTGACGCATTAGTCTCCGGATTCATCCTTCCCTTCATACCGAATTTACGACAAGCGGGAAGCCTCTCTATGCCAGAGGCCTCCCGCTTGTTATTTTCCTGCACTTACAACCCACCCGAAATTTCGGGGTGATACTAAATCCCTTAATAGGAGCTGAGCACCGCCATATAGTTAGCCCGCTCAAAGGCTGCCGGCTCGGCTACTGCCTGCTGGCTCATGCTGCCTTTCATCTGCGCGATGGAGATATATTCGTGCTCGTTCAGCCACATGTCCAGGTCGGATAGCATCTCTGCCGCACGGTTCACTCCTCTCTGCAAGAACTCTGAGGCGACCATGGTCACGCTGGCGCCCGCCATCACTGCTTTAACCATATCTTCGGCGGTATGGACTCCGCTGGTCAGGGCGAAGTCGGCTTGCACGCGACCGTACAAGATGGCGATCCAGCGCAGCGGCAAGCGCAGTTCTTGCGATGTGCTCAACACCAGGTTTGGCACCACATCCAGCTCTTCCAGATCGATATCTGGTTGGTAGAAGCGGTTGAACAGCACCAGACCGTCTGCCCCAGCCCCTACAAGCTTCTGGGAGAAGTGAGGCAGCGAGGTGTAGAAGGGACTGAGCTTGACGGCGAAGGGTATGCGTAATTGCTTGCGGATATCTCGCACCAGGGTGACGTACCTTTCTTCCAGCGCCGCGCCACTTAACTCGGGATCGGTGGACAGGTAATACAGATTGAGCTCCAGGGCATCGGCTCCAGCCTGCTCGATTTTTTGAGCATATTCGATCCAGCCGCCCGTTGAAACCCCATTCAAGCTGCCAATCACCGGGATGCTGACTGCCTGTTTGATTTTTCGAAGATGGTCCAGGTAAGTCTCCGGACCAATGCTATAGGTCCCATAATCCGGCAGATAACTCAGGGCCTCGGCATAGGAATCGATGCCACGAGTCAGGTCTCGGTGCAGTTTGAGGCTTTCCTGGATAATCTGCTCTTCAAAAAGGGAGTACATGACGATTGCCGATACACCGGCAGCTTCGAGCTGGCGCACGCTCTCCATTTTCTTAGAGAGTGGAGATGCAGATGCCACCAGCGGATTTTTCAGGGATAAGCCCAGGTAGGTTGTGGTCAGATCAGCCATCACTATCTCCTCATCAGTGTCAGTATATCACCATGCACTTTATTCTTTTGTATCACCGTTGCTGCCATCATAGTGCATGCTGGCCATTTGCTCGTAGAGAGCCCAGCGCCGCTTGGCGTCTTGTTGGGCTAACTTCATTAATTCTTCGGCGCGCTGCTCGTTGCTTAGCAAGAGCATGCGGTAGCGAGTCTCGTTATAGGCATATGCCGAGATTGGCACCGTGGGCTCCTTGGAGTCAATGATTAACGGATTCTTGCCTTCGGCAGCCAGGTCGGGGTTGTAGCGGTAAAGCGGCCAGGCGCCAGATTGGACTGCAAGCTTTTGCTGCTCCAGGCCTTTCTTGAGATCGAAACCGTGAGCGATGCAATGGCTGTAGGCGATGATCAGGGACGGCCCATCGTACGCCTCGGCTTCCATGAAGGCGCTCAGCGTCTGTTGGTCGCTGGCGCCCATCGCGATCCGCGCCACATACACGTAGCCATACGCCATGGCGATCAAGCCGAGATCTTTCTTCGAAATGTCTTTACCCTGGGCGGCAAATTTCGCCACAGCACCGCGCGGGGTGGACTTCGAAGCCTGCCCGCCAGTGTTAGAGTACACTTCGGTATCTAGCACCAGCATGTTTACGTTGCGACCAGAAGCCAAAACATGGTCGAGACCGCCGTACCCGATGTCGTACGCCCATCCGTCGCCGCCCAGTACCCACACATCTTTCTTCACCAGGTGGTCGGCGAGGTTGTAGAGATGCTTTGCAGTGGCGGAAT
>CAYHAX010000070.1:0-3701 GCA_964354695.1 uncultured Dehalococcoidia bacterium | reverse complement strand
ACCTTTACCGCGTCGTTGCCCATCTTCTCCCTGAGCTGAGTGGTCATTATGGGAGAAGGACCCTCCTCGATGAGCTTCTGATACCTTCTCTGCACAGAGCACTCGCGGTCGCTCACATAGACTGTGTTGCCCTTCTTGTCGGCTAGAATCTGGAACTCTATGTGTTTGGCTCTGGTAATATACTTCTCGATATAGAAAGCCGGCAGCCCGAAAGCCTCGCTGCCCAGCGACTTAGCGTAATCCATCGCCGCCTGCAGCTCCTCCTTAGTCTTAGCTACCTTCATGCCTATCCCGCCGCCGGCGCCGCTCGGCTTAACAATCACGGGATACCCGATGCCTTCCGCGACCTCGAAAGCCTTGCCCATGCCGCTGGCATCTTCTATAGCACCATCGGAGCCCGGAGACACCGGCACACCGTTCTTCTTCATCAGGTCGCGGGACTTATGCTTGGGCTTGGCTTCGTGCATGGACTTGCTGGGCGGTCCGATGAACACAATGCCTTTTGCCTCGCAAGCCTCCACGAACTTCGGGTTCTCCGCCAGAAAACCGTACCCCGGGTAGATAGCCTCAGCCTTCGTTTTTTCGGCTATGTCCAGTATCTTATCCATGTTCAGATAGCTGGCACTAGGCTCAGGGTCTCCCAGAGGATAGGACTCATCGGCATTCTTCACGAACAGGGCGGTAGCGTCGACATCCGAGTAAACAGCAACAGACGCTATGCCTATCTCCCTGCATTCACGCATTGCCCGCAGAGCGATTTCCCCACGGTTAGCCACCAGGATTTTCTTGAACATTATTCTTTAACTCTCCTTCAGAGAATTAGCTGCTTAGCATTCGATAATTGCTATCAGGGCACCGGTTTCAATCGTCTCTCCCGGAGCGACCTTGACTTCTACTACTGTGCCATCCACCGGAGACAGTATAGGGTTCTGCATCTTCATCGACTGCAATACACAAATCTCCCCGTCCTCCGTTATCGAGCAGCCAACCGTAACAGCCACGCTGACAATCTTGCCCGGTATCGGAGCCTCGATTCTTTCTTGTGCCATCTCTAATTACACTCCTTCGCCTTCCTTCATTCTTCCCTACAGGGACACAACACAAAATAGTCTATACTTACTCTCAACGTATGTCAAGAGAAATTCAGTCCCCCAGCTTCAAAAACCCGGTCAGTAATGCCCGAGCAACCTCTTCTGAGACAACACACCATTTGGGGGAGTATAGAGGCAAAATGAAGGGAGTTTGAAAGAGGTGCAGGACACTTCCATCTGGGGGTCTGGGGGTGTCTCCAGACCCTACCCTCCCCCAAGACTGTGGGAGATAGAGGGGGTTGAAAAATCTTTTAAGCCAACCTCTTTCAAGACAATTGACGCCTTCTTCAGGAACACCTACAATTTTTCTTGTATCCAACTCCGCCCCCTTTTTGCAGAGGAGCAGCATGGGCTCGAAGCCGCTCAAAGAAAAACTCACCGCACTCGATAAGATGCGGCACAGGCTGGGACAAGGCGGCAGCCTTGCCCGCATAGCCAGCCACCGCGCACGGGGGAAGCTGACGACCCGCGAGAGGGTAAACAGGCTCCTCGACCCCGGCAGCTTCCAGGAGCTAGACTTCTGGGGCACCCCCATGGCTACCGGCACCCTCACCGACTACAAAAAGGGACCCGCAGACGGCGTAGCTGTGGGCTACGGAAAGGTGAGTGACCGCCCCATATACATCTGGTCTCAGGACGCCACAGTCTTCGGCGGCACTATGGCTACGATGCACGCCCGCAAGATAACCATGGTCATGGAGAAAGCCATCCAGGCAAACGTCCCCATCGTGGGCATCATAGACTCTGAAGGCGCCCGAATCGAGGATGCCATCCAGTATTACCGCTTCTACTCCCCCGAATCAATGGTCTATTTCCAGACTATGGCATCAGGCGTGATTCCCCAAATCTCGCTGATAATGGGACCCTGCGTGGGCGAGATGGCTATCTCCGCCTCCCTGGCTGACTTCGTGCTGATGGTAAAGAACACCAGCTACATGCACCTGGCACCACCCCCGGAAGGCAAGACCTCTGAAGAATTGGGCAGCGCTGTGGTGCATACTGAGGACACAGGCTGCTGCGACGTGCTGGCTGAGGACGATGAGGACTGCCTGCGCAAGTGCCGCGAGCTGCTGAGCTACCTGCCCTCGAATAACAGAAAGAAGCCTCCTGTAGTGCCCACCGGCGACGACCCCGAGCGCAGAGAGTATGAGCTTCTGGAGATAGTCCCCTTCAACATGAAAAAAGCCTTCGACATGCGCAGGATAATCACCCTGATTGTGGACAACGGCGCCTTCTTCGATATAAAGCAGAGATGGGCAACCAACCTGCTAACGGGATTCGCGCGGCTGGACGGACAAACCGTGGGCATCATAGCCAACAACCCCCAGTCCCTGGGCGGCTCTCTGACGCTGGATGCCGCCGACAAAATGGCTCGCTTCGTCAGGTTCTGCGACGCCTTCAACATCCCGCTCATCTGGCTGGCAGACACCCCCGCCTTCCTGCCCGCTGTGGAAGAAGAGACCAGAGGGCTGATAAGGCACGGCTGCAAGGTGGTATTCTCCAACGTCGAGGCTTCGGTGCCCCAGATAACCATCGCCATCCGCAAGCTCTACGGTGGTGGCGGCGTAGCCATGCCGGGCACGACGCTGGGAGGAGACCTCGATATAGCCTGGCCCTCTGTAGAACGCGGCTTGATGGGACCCGAAGCGGCGGTATCCATCATCCACAAGAAAGAGTTGCGCTACCTCAAAGAAAAGGACGAAAACGCACTGAATGAAAGGCACACCCAACTGGTATCGGAGATGAAGCTAAGACTGAAATCACACGAGCGCGAGTGGGGTCAAGAGTTCATAGACCCACGAGACACCCGCCCCTTCCTCATAAAAGCCCTCAAAACCCTCTCCCGCAGAGAAGAAGAGCGCCCCCGCCGCAAGCACGAAAACATCCGGCTCTAAACCGTAGGGTCGACCCGTCGGGTCGCCCTTCCAGATGTCATTCCTGCCCTGAGCAGGAATCCAGACCCCGGCGGCTGTCCTCTCTCCCCTTGAGGGAGAGATAAGAATGAGGGTGAAAACGTAGTAAGAAGTACAAAGTGAAAAGACATAGGGTTCCATATAGCTCCAGTGTGTTAAACTAGGGTGTAAGAAGGGGGCAGAGATGAAGGATTTACTTGACTACAGCGGGGAGTTCGACCCACAACTGAAACTGCATGACTTTTCCAAATACGCGCTCATCAGGCTGCTGGTAGTGGCAAGCAAGCTTTACACAGGAGTTGACCCGCTGTGGGTCGCTGCCATGAGGAGCAGATTCGGCGACCGTGTGGCTTTCGATTACGACAAGGAGATATGGCATACAGGGACACTGAACGAAGTGCGCAGAGTAGCCAAAGCGCTAAAAATAGAAGGTAACGACGTCGCAGCCGTGTTCAAGTACTTCCAGTTCAGTCCAGGGTTCGGAGTGTTGTTCGATATCGACTGGGACCTGAAGCACAGGAATCACGGCATAATGACCGTCACCCGCTGTAACGGTGTCGTATGGTGGGAGAGGACAAAAGACCACGCGCTGCAGAAATTCACATGTGAGGAAGTAGAGCGGCCGATGTTCCAGCGGATTGCCTCGTATTTCAATCCGAACATGAAAGCCACTGCCTTAAAGTTGCCACCTCGAAAA
>CAYHAX010000069.1:0-2930 GCA_964354695.1 uncultured Dehalococcoidia bacterium | reverse complement strand
GCCCTTGTTCACCACCTTGGTGTCTCCAGTGACTATCTTAACGCCAGCTTCCTTTGCAGATTTCCTAATCGATTCCATAATCTTCCGAAGGTCGGACATAGCCAGCCCTTCCTCTATAATCAGGGCTATGCTCAGATACTTGGGCACAGCTCCCATCATGGAAAGGTCGTTCACCGTGCCGCAGACAGCGAGCTTCCCGATATCTCCGCCTGGGAAAAAGATGGGGCTGACTACATAGCTGTCGGTGGTGAAGGCGAGTCGCCCCTTAAGCTCGAATACAGCCGAATCGTCCAGCCTGTTCAGCAAAGCATTATCGAAAAGAGGAACAAAGTTCTGCTTCACCAGGTCGTGGCTGAGCTTGCCACCGCTACCGTGAGCCAGCAGAATCTTATCTTCCATAGCCCTCTCCGTATTGATAATAAGCAGCGCAACTCCCCTCGGAGGAAACCATGCAAGGGCCCACCGGGTTTTCAGGGTTGCACACTTTGCGGAACAGCTTGCACTCCAGAGGCGTCTTCACCGCACGTAGAATGTCGCCGCAGATACAACCCTTTGGCTCGACTGGCTCGCCCGGCTTAATCTCAAAATTGCGCTCCGCGTCGTAACGCCGATATACCTTCCTCAGCCTCAGCCCGCTGCCAGGGACAACCCCGATACCGCGCCAGTTGCCGTCACATACCTCGAAGACCTTGTCCATAAGCTCAAGCGCAATCCTGTTGCCCTCGGGCTTCACGCCGCGGCGATAGGCTATCTCCACCCTGGGCTGCCCACTCTCAATCTGAGTGACCAGCATGTCAACGCACTGCAATATATCCAGAGGCTCGAACCCAGATATGACACAGGCAATTCCATAATCACGCGGTATGAACTCGTAGGGACGCGAGCCGATGATAGCACTGACATGCCCCGGGCACACGATGCCATCCAGCTTCACCTCGCCGGAATCCAGCAGCGCCTTCACTACAGGAGGACATATCTTATGCAACGAGAGCACATAGTAGTTGCCAATCCCCTGCTGCTCCGCCTGCAACACAGAGGCAGCTACAGTCGGCGCTGTGGTCTCGAAGCCTATGCCGATGAAGATAACCGACCTCAAGGGATTGCTTCTTGCGATTTCGAGGGCATCCAGTGTGGAATAGACAATCCTGACATCACCACCCTCAGCCTTCACCATCTGCAAACTAGAGCGGCTTGCAGGAACTTTAATCATGTCGCCGAAGGTGGTGATTATTACATCGGGCAGCTTGGCAAGAGCGATAGCCTTGTCCAAATCAGCGCTGGCAGTAACGCAGACGGGGCAGCCTGGCCCCGAAAGCATCGTGATATTGGGCGGCAGTAGCTGGCGAATGCCGTGCTTGGCGATGCTGACAGTATGCCCGCCGCAGAATTCCATCAGCCTCGCCGGCTTGGTAGACCTCTCTTTAATCCTGGCTATCAGGCTCTTGCCTAGTTCGGCATCTCGATATTCGTTGATAAATTTCATCTTAGATAAACATTATGTAAACTTAATTATAAGAATCCTTGGCCTCTGCCTCGGCTATCTCCTGGAATATCTTGAGTGTCTCCTGAGCCTCCTCCTCATCGATAACGTTTATAGCATAGCCGGTGTGCAGCAGCACATAATCCCCTACCCTCGCCTCAGGCGTGAGCACGATGCTCGCCTTGCGGCTCACACCCCCTACCTCCACCTCAGCCTCAACACCGTTTATAGATTTCACACGCGCCGGTATCGCCAGACACATAGTTCATAACTCCCTTCGCCAATTACTCATGTCATTGCCAGCGAGCGAAGCAATCTCATCGCCAGCTTACTAACCATCCATAGATTGCTTCGTCCTCCGCCCGATGCGGACTCCTCGCAAAGACATGATAGTCTTTCCCTCACCTTGCAGCAGCGAAGCTGGCTATAACCGCCTGCCCCAGCGAGACACCCCCATCGTTCGTGGGCGCCTTGCTGTGCGTGAGCACCTCAAACCCAGCCTTCTCCAGAGCAGCCACCGTCAACCTCAAAAGCAGCCGGTTCTGAAACACGCCACCGCTCAAAGCCACCTTTTCAATGCCATTTCTCGCAGACAAGCGCAGACACATCAGCACAACCACCTCAGCCATAGTGCGATGGAACTTCATCGCTATCATGCCCTGAGCCACACCACCCTTCAGGTCTTGAATTATACCACTAAACATACCCTTGAAATGAACGACATTCACTCCATCCCGCTCAACGACAGAAAACGGATAGCTCCATCGCTCCCTCTCATCAGCAGCCATCTCCATCTCGATAGCCGCCTGCGCCTCGTAGTCTATTCTACCCCGAACCCCAATCAAAGCCGATACGGCGTCGAACAACCTGCCGCTGCTCGAAGTCCACGGCGAATTGATGCCCTTCTCCACCTGCTTCACAACAAGGTCTATCTCCTGACTGCTCACCTCTTTCAGAAAAGCTAAATCTGGCGTTAGAGCGTCTTTGCCCAACAGCGTGAGCAGATAGCTCATAGCCATGCGGTACGGTCGCTCGATAGCAACTGTGCCCCCGGGCAGGGGCACATATTCAAAATGCCCCACCCTTTCAAAGCCTTTATAGTCTGCGATTAGGAACTCGCCACCCCAGATACGACCATCCGTGCCATAGCCTGTGCCGTCGAAGGCAACCCCCATTACCTTATCAGCTACACCGTTCTCCACCATGCAGCTCACGATATGGGCATGATGATGTTGAACTGGAACAAGGGGCAATTTCTCGCGTTCACCCAGCGACTTTGCGTACTTGGTAGACAGATACTCCGGGTGCATATCGTAAGCCACTACCTCAGGCTCTATACGAAACAGCTTCTTGTATAGCTCCAGTGTGGTCTCGAAGTGCTCCATAGTCTCCAGATTCTCCAAATCGCCTATGTGCTGGCTCACAAAAGCATAGTTATCCTTAGTGAGGC
>CAYHAX010000068.1:0-3752 GCA_964354695.1 uncultured Dehalococcoidia bacterium | reverse complement strand
GACAGCCGAGCCTATCGCAAAGCAGCTCAAGCTCGCTGTCCAGCCACTGCAAGGACTCATTGACATAGACTTCGGAAGCTGGCAGGGTCTCTCTGCAGAGGAGGCGACGGGTCGTGATAGCCAGCTTTTCAAGATGTGGCTGGAGCGTCCCCATCTGGTTCGTTTCCCCGAGGGGGAGAGCCTTGAGATCGTGCGGCAGAGGGTGCTGGCTGCGGTGGATGAGGTTGCTGCCGGGCACAAAGACCAGACGGTGATTCTGGTATCCCACACAGTGGTGTGCCGGGTGCTCATGTGCGCCATGCTGGGGCTGGACGACTCGCATTTCTGGCAGGTGAGGCAGGATGTTAACGCTATCAATATTTTCGAGATGAGGGAGAGCGCTCCGCTGGTGACGCTGGTAAACGACACTTGCCATCTGAATAACCTGTCCGCAGGATGAGCCTCTTGAAAATCTCAGAGATAATAGGGTTGCTGCGAAAGGAATACGGCAGCATTACCTGGCGCTCTCGCACCGACCCGCTCTCGGAACTGATACTGACCATCCTCTCCCAGAACACGTCAGACCACAACTCCAGGCGAGCCTTCGATTCACTGCTGAAAAGGTTCGAGAGTTGGGAAACTGTTGCTGAAGGGGATGTGGACGATATAACCGAAGCGATAAAGCTCGGCGGTCTGGCGCAGGTCAAAGCGCCCAGGATAAAAAAGATACTTCAGCAGATTCAAAAGGAGCGCGGTTCGCTCGATTTGGCGTTTCTGAAGAAAATGCCTGTCGCCGAGGCGAAGGAATGGCTGCGGGGTTTGCCCGGGGTAGGACCCAAAACCGCTGCCTGCGTGCTGCTGTTCTCTCTGGGCAAGCCTGTGTTGCCTGTTGATACTCACATACATCGGGTGGCGAAGAGGCTTGGGCTTATTGACTCCAGTGTCTCGGCGGAGAGGGCGCACGAGATTCTGGGAGAGATGGTGCCTGCCAGGGATGTCTATCAGTTCCACATTCACATGATTGGGCACGGTCGAAGGGTGTGCAAGGCGCAGCGTCCCCGATGTCGGGAGTGTGTATTGCTGAAGGTTTGTTCCACGGGACAGGCGTTGCTTGAGGCAAGACATGAGCAAGGGAAATGAGATAATCGCCCATGCTCGCACGCTTTTCGATGTTGTGGGCGTGGCTCGTGACCCCGCGACCAAAGACGCTATTCTGATTCTGGGGCTGGTCACGAAGCCGGAGCGTGATTTGGACGATTTCGTCCTCGACAAACCGAAGGACGGGACGGAGTCGTTCTGGCGCGGCTTCGTTCGGCACGCTAAACCTAAACTGGATGCTTTGCTTGAGTTAATTTGCAAGCAGGGTTACTCCGCAGAGCTTGTGGGCAAGCTGGGGTATTCCCCGAGCGGCAAGCCTAATTTAAAACATCTGGCGGTGGCTGCCGGACTGGGCAGGCAGGGCAAAAACACGCTGGTTATCAATCCCAGATTCGGTCCTTGGCTGAGGTTCATGGCTATCAGGACGAACGTCCCGTTGGCTATCACAGGCTCAGGCGTCTATTCGAAGGAGGATAACCCCGACTGCAAGTTGTGTCAGAGGTGCGTCGAAGCCTGTCCGGTAAAGGTGCTGCAGCCGTATCGTCTGCTCGACGCTGACCGCTGTCTGGCTGCCGTAACTGGAGAGCGACTAGGGCAGCTAGCGATTTGCGATAAATGTGTGGTAGGATGTCCTGTGGGTGAGCGCAGGACGTTTTCCCCCGAGTAAAAAGGCAAAATGTAAACTGCAAATTGAAAAATGAAAATTAGCTTTCAGCTATCAGCGGTCAGCAGCCAGCAAAGTTGTAAGCTGAAGACTGATAGTTGACGGCTGAAGTCTCAAAAGTTGTTTAGAAATTAGAATTTCGAAATTTTGTTTTGGTTGAAGAAACTTAAGAGGTGGCTTCGATGGCAAAGGTGAAGGTGGGAATTATAAATGTAACGGGCTATATCGGCATGGAGGTGGCGCGGCTGCTGTACCAGCATCCGAAGGTTACACTCGCTGAGGTAACGGGACGCAGCGCCAAAGGTCAGAAGCTGGGAGAGTTCTTGCCTCACATGAGCAACCTCGACCTTACTATAGAGGCTGAACTGGATAGGGTGGACTTCGCCTTCTCCTCCCTGCCTCATGGCGAGAACGTGGCTCCTATTGTGGCTGCTCTGGAGAAAGGAGCCAAGGCGGTTGACCTCAGCGCTGACTTCAGGCTCAAGGATGCTGTGGAGTACCAAAAGTGGTACAAGCTGGCACATTCTGCTCCAAACTATCTCAAAGAGGCTGTATATGGTCTCACCGAGCTGAATCGTGAGAATATATCAAAGGCGCGGCTGGTGGCGAACCCGGGATGCTATCCCACCAGTGCCATACTGGCGCTGGCGCCCGCGCTTAAAGAGGGTCTTGTCGAGCCTGACATCATATTCGACAGCAAATCGGGCGTCTCCGGCGCAGGCAGGACTCTGACATTGAATACCCATTATGCCGAGGTGAACGAGAACGTATCAGCCTACGCTCTCGATGGTCATCGCCATCTGCCTGAGATTGTACAGGAGCTGCAAAAATTAGCTCCGAAGTCTAAATTGTCGGTAACCTTCCTGCCCCACCTGATACCGATGACCAGGGGGATACTGACCTCGTGCTATGCTCGGTTGAAAGCAGGGAAAGTAGCCGAAGGCGATAAGGGCAAGCAGGAGATACGGAAGCTGTATCAGGATTTCTACAAGGGGGAGCCGTTCGTAAAGGTGGTGTCTGTGCCGCCCCAGACCAAGCAGACCTATGGCAACAATCTCTGTCTGCTCTATCCCACAGTTGACATAAGGACGAACAGGCTCATAGTGATAAGCTGCATAGATAACCTGGTGAAGGGTGGAGCGGGGCAGGCGATACAGAACATGAACCTGATGCTGGGCTTCCCCGAGACCACGGGGCTGGATATGCTGGCGGTTTACCCGTAATTTTTTCTGACCTGGTATGACAACAGCCACAGCTATCGAATGGGGAATAGGGAGACTGCGATGACAGGACAAAACGGTTACGCTGGAAAAATCCTGAAGGTTGATTTGTCCTCGGGTAAAACCAAGACTGTGCCGACAGGCGACTACGCTGACCTCTTCCTCGGCGGGAGGGGGATAGCTGCGAAGATTTACTGGGACGAGGTGCCCCCCAAGTCCAAGGCGCTTGACCCGGAGAACAGGCTGATTTTCATTACTGGACCGCTCTGCGGCGTGCCTGGCTTCGGCAGCCGTTTCCAGGTTTGCGGCAAGTCTGTTTTCTCAGACCAGTTCTCCTTCTGCAACCTGGGCGGTTCCTGGGGCGCTCAACTGAAAGCGGCGGGCTATGACGGCATGGTGGTCTCGGGTAAGGCTGATAAGCCTGTGTATATCCGGGTTGACGGCGATAAGGTCGAGATTAAAAGCGCTGCTCATCTCAAGGGGAAGAGCGGTTTCTATTGCGAGCAGGAGATAAAGAAAGAGCTTGGCGAAGCTGTGCGCGCGCTGACCGTTGGCCCGGCGGGCGACAACATGGTGAACTTTGCTACCTTCCTGGCGTCTGATAACTCTGTGGGCGCAGGGAATCTGGCGGGTGTGATGGGCTCCAAGAACCTGAAAGCCATCGCAGTGAGGGGCGACAAAAAGGTCGGGGTAGCGCATAAGGAGCAACTGACAAAGCTCAGGGGCAGGGTACGCGCGCTGAGCATGGGCTATCTCGAACCATTGCTTGCTATGGGGTTATTGACGTCCAG
>CAYHAX010000067.1:0-5222 GCA_964354695.1 uncultured Dehalococcoidia bacterium | reverse complement strand
GGGGGTTCGAGTCCCCCCTTCCCCACTATAGTGTACAATAGGGGGAACCTCAATCAGTTCCCCCTTTATTTTATGGGGCTGCAATAGGCACTGTAAAGTTGCTTGGAGAACTTCTCAAATAGGTGAGGCTTGGTTTCATCTGCGGTGCCTATGCCACGGTCGGTTGGCTGAACCAGAATGTCACGTTCTCTGGCTTCTGCTCGTGGTGAGCCAGTCGAACCATGAACAGAAAAAGGGGCACAGAGCAAGCTGTGCCCCTTGGGGGGGGTCGGCTATCTATAGAATTATTTAGCCTTTTTGTGGGCGATGACGTCGCTTACTTTGATGCCTTCGAAGTAAGCCCCGTCTGTTTCGCGGGGTATCTTGCCGGTGGGGCAGAGTCCATAGCATTGTCGGCAATCCATGCAGACGCCTTTGGCTACCACTTCATCAACGAACGCTACCCTGCGGTTTACGCCTCTGCCCACGAAGGTGATGGCGTTGGCTCCCTTGACCTCCGCGCAGTAGCGCACACATTGACCGCAGAGTATGCACTGGGTTACTTCGGATTGGAACCTGGGTTTCTCTATGCCGTATTGCTTGGCAGTCTCGGACAGGATGGGTGACGATGCCAGCATCAACTCCAGAAGCAGCTTGCGTATCTTGATTACTCTGGGCGTCGCTGTCTTTACGGTCAGGCCGTCTTCTACGTTGTAAACGCAGGAGACAACCAGCCTGCTCCTGCCGCCTCTAGATATCTCCACAGTGCAGAATCTGCAGGCTCCATAAGGAGACAGCTTCTCGTTATAGCAGAGAGTGGGGATGTCGATACCCGCAGCGCGAGCAGCTTCCAGTAAGGTCTTCCCTTCCTCAGCCTCGACCTCTTTGCCATCGATGTTCAATTTAACTTTCTTCATCCCTGTTGTCCTTTCTTGCGTACCACCTCTGTGCCTGCGGGAACAGAGGCGGGAACAGGCTCGCCGGATATCTTAGCTACGGCGGAGAAGCGCTCTGGGCAGACCTCGTAGCAGGTGCCGCATTTGGTGCACTTCGCCTGGTCAATGATGTGAACGAGGTTCTTGCCGCCGCTAATCGCCTCCACGGGACAGTTTTTGAGACAAATCTGGCAAGCCTGGCATTTGTCAGGCAGTATGTAAAATGAGGTAAGCGCCCTGCAAACTCCGGCAGGGCACTTTTGCCGTTCTATATGCGCTTTATATTCATCTTTGAAGTATTTGATGGTGCTCAGTACAGGGTTGGGTGCTGTTTGACCCAGGGCGCATAAGGAGGCGTCTCTGGTAACTTCGGAGATTTCCCCAAGCAGCTCGATGTCGCCGGGCTTTCCTTTGCCGGCACAGATTCTGTTCAGAATCTCGACCATCTGCTCTATGCCGGCGCGGCAGGGCACGCATTTGCCACAGGATTCATCGGAGAGGAAGTTGAGGAAATACCTGGCAACGTCCACCATGCAGGTATCCTCATCCATGACAATCATGCCGCCGGAGCCCATCATTGAACCTGCTTTGGTAAGCTCGTCGAAGTCCACGGGAAGGTCTAGCAGGCTCTCGGGAAGACAGCCACCGGAGGGGCCTCCTGTTTGAACCGCCTTGAATTTCTTGTTCTGACGGATGCCCCCGCCTATTTTGTAGATGATATCCCTGAGTTTCATCCCCATAGGCACTTCTACCAGACCGGTGTTGTTCACCTTGCCCACGAGGGAGAAAATCTTGGTGCCTTTGCTGCCTTTGGTTCCAATGCTAGTAAACCAGTCGGAGCCTCTGTCTATAATCAGGGGCACGGTAGCCCAGGTTTCCACGTTGTTCAGGTTGCTCGGTCTTTCCCAGATGCCGCTGACTGCGGTACGGATGTATTTGGGACGAGGCTCACCCACCTTGCCCTCTATGGCAGTCATCAGGGCGCTGGATTCGCCGGAGACGAAAGCCCCGGCACCGCGGTGTATTTTAACGTCGAAGTCGAATCCTGAACCAAGGATATTCTTGCCCAGCAGACCGTATTTCCGTGCCTGCTCCAGGGCTTTTGCTGTGTTTTCGACAGCGAGAGGATATTCCTGCCGTACATAGATGAATCCTTCGTGGGAGCCTATGGCGTAGGCACCGATGATGAGTCCCTCCAGGACGCTATGGGGATTGCCTTCGAGCAGGCTTCTGTCCATGAAGGCGCCGGGGTCGCCCTCATCGGCATTTACAATGACGTACTTTATATCGCCCGGGGCATCGCGAGTGGTTTCCCACTTCACACCGGCAGGGAAGCCACCTCCGCCCCTTCCGCGGAGATTGGAGCGCTTCACTTCGTCCAGCACTTTCTGAGGGGTCATCTTGAAGAGAGACTTTGCCAGCGCAGCGTAACCGCCGAGAGCGATGTAATCATCTATATTCTTGGGGTCAATGCGGGTATTGTTGCCGAACACAATGCGGCTCTGGAATTTGTAGAAAGGTATATCGCCCTCGTGAGCCAGAGTTTTGCCGCTGCTATCCTTGTATAGCAATCTCTCGACAAGCTGTTTATCCACGAGGGTTTTGGAGACCACCTCAGGGACATCTGCTGGTTTCACGCCCAGGTAGCAAGTCCCCTCTGGGAAAATAACGACAACGGGTCCACGTTCGCAAAAGCCGTGGCAGCCGGTGCGTCGGACATCCACTTTGGCTTTGAGTCCGTTTTGAGAGATTGCGCTAACGAAAGCCTCGGCGACTTTATCGGAGCCGAGGGCGTGACAGCCGGTGCCGGAGCAGATGGTAACGCAGGGTTTGTTGGGGTCTCTTAGGGATAATATCTCTTTCCTTTTCTTCTCTAAGTCAGCAGGTGACTTTAGCTTCGCCATGATTTATTCCTTTCAACTGCTAGTCGCAGGCAGCAGCGAGCTTCTCTACCTCTTTGGGAGAGGGGTTGCCGTGGTAGTTACCCTCCACTACCATCACCGGTCCAAGGGCGCAGCAACCGAGGCAGTTCACTGTTTCGAGGGTGAACTTCTGGTCTTTGCTGGTTTCACCGGGTTTGATTTTCAGTGTGTCCTCAACCCTGTCCAGAAGCCGGGGCGAGCCGCGCACATGGCAGGCGGTGCCCATACACACGGTGAAGAGATGGCGACCTTGAGGAATCAAGCTGAAGGCTTTGTAAAAAGTGGCAACTCTGTAGACCTGACTGAGAGGGACTCCCAGCTTGTCGCTGACCAGCATGAGTGAACTGTGGGGGAGCCAACGGTTTTGTTTTTGTATCTCCAGGAGTATCTGGATGAGGGCGGATTTATCGCTATCGTATTTTTTTATTATCTGCTCAGTACTGCTCGGTTCCTGTTCTTTAGTAGCTATCTTTGTCTTACCTTTAGCGGGCTTAACATCGCCCCTTGCCATTTTTTGCTCCTTTCTGTTCCACGAAGTAGTTTAATCCATTTTGATTTTGAATTCAAGAGCAGAGCAAGTTCGAACTGCTGAACTTGTTGGAAGCAGCAAATCCATGTGGTAGAATACTGTATCCTTAGCCTGCACGAAACATATTTAGGAGAGTTGCGAAAGGAGTAAGTCTATGGCGCAGGTGCTCTTTTTCAGCTATAGAGGAGATAAGAACCCGCTGATCGGGATACAGAGACTTTTCGATAGGTCGGGATTCCCGGGCGTAATATCGAAGGGTGACTCTGTTGCGATAAAGCTGCACATGGGGGAACTGGGAAACATTAGGTATATCAGGCCTGTTTTCGCGGGAAAAGCAGTTGACATAATTAAGTCCAAGGGTGGCAAACCGTTTCTATTCGACACGGTGGCTAATTATCCTGGTGAAAGGAATACCAAGAAAAAATATATGACTACCGCCGTTAAGAACGGTTTTGCGGAGGCTACAATAGGTTCTCCGGTAGTGATAACAGACGACAATGATGAGTTGAGGACGATACCCATCAAGAAACAAATCGGTGGCTGCAAGCTCAAGGAGATAAAAGTGCCCTCTCTGTTGCTTAAATCGTCTTGCCTGGTGGTGCTTTCGCATGTGAAAGGGCACGAGCTTACCGGTTTCGGCGGGGCGTTGAAGAACTTGGGGATGGGGTGCGTATCTACGGAGACGAAGAGGGCTCAGCACTTGATAAACATGCCCATTTATGCTGAGGAGAGGGAATGTAACGCCTGCGGCAAGTGCGCTGATGAGTGCCCCACGGATGCGATAGCCATGGTTGACGAAAAGCCCAGAAGGGCTGAAGCAGAGTGCATATACTGCGGCACCTGCTATTTCTGCTGTCCCTCGCATTGCTGGGTCTGGCCTCCGGGGTCGAAGGATAAGCTTCAGGTCTATCTGGGGCATGTGGCTAACGCGCTGCTCTCGGAATACAAAGGGAAGATCGCCTTCGTTAACTTCATCCAGGACATCGTGCCGTACTGCGATTGTGCTGCGCCTTCAGGCAATCCGGTGGTTCAGGATGTGGGCATCGCGTTTTCTTTTGACCCGGTAGCTATAGATAAGGCGTCCCTCGATTTAATTGACAAAGCCCCGATTATCCCGGGAGCAACCTCGGTGAAGCCGCCTGACATACTGGGGAAAATGCACCATACCAGCAGCTATGTGCAGCTTGAGACAGCGGAGAGGCTGGGGGCTGGCACTTTGAAATACCAGTTGGTGCTGGTTTAGATGGAGAACGATGCCTAATAGATAACCTGTTCCTCTACCAGTTGTTCTATTTCGCTGTTGGGCATCCCCAGAAGCTCGCCGAATACGTATTCGTTGTGTTCGCCTATTGTTGGTGAGGCTCTGGTGACTTTAGCCGGAGTTTCGGAAAGGCGCCACGGCGGTCCCAGAACAACCTGCTTTCCCATGGAGGGGTGTTCTACTTCCACAGCGAGCTTTCGCTCTTTGAAATGGGGGTCGTTGAATATCTCTTGGTTGCTGAAGGAGGGCATGGCGGCAACGCCGGCTTTCTGAAGCAGCTCAGTCACTTGGTAATGGGTGTAGTTTACCGTCCATTCTGTGAGCAGCCTGTCTAGCTCATCCTGGTTCTTCCAACGGCTAAAGGCATCCGCGAATTTCTCGTCGCGAGTCCACTTGGGATTTCCCATGACCTTACAGAGCGCCTGCCACTCCTTCTCAGTGGAAACTGCGATGCTGACCCACTTGTCATCACCGCAGCAGCGATAGCAATTATGCGGTGCCATAATATCGTCGCGGTTTCCCTTTCGTGATTGTACTCTTCCGTTCATGGTGTAGTCCATCAGGGCGTTGCCAGTGAAAACAGCCAGGCTTTCCAC
>CAYHAX010000066.1:0-4994 GCA_964354695.1 uncultured Dehalococcoidia bacterium | reverse complement strand
CGATACATGGGGGTAGCCGGCACCGCAAGGTGAACATCGGAGGCACCCCACTGCATAGCTGTCTTCAGTAATTCATCTATATTCATCCCCCCACAACCCCCTTTCTTAAGTTCCTCTATCTCCATCCCCCACAACCCCCTTCAGTAATTACCCTTACCTAACCCCACCCCTATCTCATTACTTTGCGTTAGGCCCTGTCACAAAATGGCGCTCGCTGAGAGACACAAAGATATCTACGATTTTGGAGTCGAACTGAGCGCCAGAGCAACGTTTCAACTCCGCCACAGCCTGTTCGTGCGAAAGCTTACCATCACGATAGGGGCGGAGCGATGTCATGGCATCATAAGAATCTGCTACAGCCATGATTCGAGCATCGAGAGGGATATTTTCACCTTTCAGACCTGCAGGGTAACCGCTGCCATCATAGCGCTCGTGATGATATTGAATAGCAGCTAAACAGCCGCTCAATGTCTCGACATGTTTCAGTATGGATACGCCCAACTTGGGGTGAGCACGTATAGGCTCCCAATCCTCAGGGGTCAAAGGACCTGTTTTCGTAAGCAGTCTATCAGACACCCCTATCTTGCCTATATCATGCAACAACGCAGCGGCACGCAGTGTAGACACCCTTTCCTGAGGATAGCCTAGAGCCTCGGCGATGTCCGTAGCATACCTTGCCACCTTCTTGGAATGACCATAAGTGTAGTGGTCTTTGGCGTCCACGGTAGCTGCCAGAGCATAAATCGTGCTGAGAATCCCCGGCTCCCCCTCCAGCTTGGAGGTGACAGCCAGGATCTCGGAAGCCGTTGTTTCCGAAGCCAGGCATACCCGATTCCTGCCCATTTGCTTGGAGTGGTATAAAGCAGCGTCTGCCGCATGGATAATCTCCTCGCGCATCACCCCGTCGGTGGGCCAGGAGGCGATACCGAAACTACAAGTCAATGGAGCGCCCCTCGAGTCCATTTCCATTTCTATTCTCTTACGTACCCTCTCAGCTACCTTGCTGGCATCCGCAATAGAAGCCTGAGGCAATATAACAGTGAACTCATCACCACCATATCGGAAAGCCGTATCAATACTTCTTACCGAATTCTTTATGTAGAGCCCGATTTGTTTCAGCATCTCATCGCCAGCCAGATGACCATAGATATCGTTATATGGCTTAAACAGGTCAAGGTCGATGAAGAGCAAGGAGAAAATATCGCCGAAGCGAGAACACCTCGATATCTCCTCATCAATGCGCTCATGGAAATAACGATGGTTCAATAAGCCGGTCAACTCATCCGTATGCGCCCTCTCCTTGGCGCGAGCATAGAGCTGGGCATTCTCTATCACCACCCCAGACTCAGAAGCCAACGTCATGAGCAAATCCGTGTCATCGGCAGAATAAGAAGTGCCTGACTGCTTTCTGCTCAGCGCCAGAATACCGACCAAACTGCCCTTGTTCCTAATAGGACAAAGTAGTTCTATCTGCCGAGCCTCAAGGTCCTCCTTTTCAGCTTCTCGGATTCCCTTGAACTCCTGGGATACCTCTATGAACTCCCTGGTAAGAGGTTCCTCCTCCCCTGAAAGCCAGGTCACAATCGGGCTATCCTTAGCCAACCTAATCGATTTCGGCGCATCACCTTCAACCAGCCGCTCCGAGAACTGCGAGGTGAAATCGCCCTCCTTAGAAAGCAGCAGGCTCACCTGAGTGGCACCCACCGCCTTCGTCATAGGGAGCAACATAGCCTCAGCTAGCTCTGCGAGGTCGAGAACACTGCTCATCCTCTGTGCGAAGCTGAGCACCATCTGCCTGTAATCATAGCTCTCACCGTAGAACAGCCTGTCCACAAGCTTCTGGGCACCCATCCTCAACGGATTGAAAATCCATGCCATCAACAGCGCCATCACGAAAATGGCGGTCAGGTTGGCAGAAGTATCCCACCCTTTCACGAAATACTGCACACCGTAAAGCATAATCAGAAATGAGGCAGTGATAGAAATACTTATAAAGGAATAAACAAGACCTTTCCTTATCAATAGCCTGACGTCAAGTAACTTATGCTTCATGACGGCATAACTTATCACCAGGGCATTGCCCAGATGCCCGATGTGTTCCAGCGGGAAGCTTGGCATGGGCGGAATAGCCATTCTGACACTAAAAGCCATCATAATTCCAAGACCAACCAACAGATAAACAACTCTATTTCTACCTTCAGGGTCAGCTAAAGCTCTGTACTTGCGCACAAGGGTCAACACTGACAAGGAGAAGAAAATAGCACCTAAGGCAATTACTATATAGAGAAAGGGTCCCCAGTCTAGATCTATCTCTCCACTTGCTACAGATACGCTCACAGGGATGTAGGCTAACACTGCAACAGGGGCCAAAATCAACGCCACAGCCACATAACCAAGCTTCACTGCTATATCCGCAGCCCCATGGACAAAGACCCGTATAAAGTGGTAATAGGAGATGGTTGCACATACAGAACTTAGGGCTATCAAACTAGCCCACAGACGAGGAAGTCCAAAAACATCGAGCGAAAGCAGTAATGTGCTTAGACTCCAGGTGATAGATATCACCACATAGAAACTAAACCACCTGCGAACTTTCGTCCTGGCGTCGCTCAAAACGCCAGCCAGCAGCGTGGAGTAGACGATAATGGTGAGCAAGAGGATAATAGAGTATAAGGTCATCCCCGAATGAGCCTCCTTCGTAGACCCAATGAATCGTACCCTATAACCATTATCCTACGCATCAGAAATGGGTCAATCCTACGATGGTAACTCTTCAAGCAGTACTTCTGGCATCACGAAATGACACCTAAGCCCCCCAAACCACCACAATAGTGACCTTAGTACCATTCACCCTACAAAACATCATCTAAATTAACTAAACTGACGAAGTAAGCGAACACAATTGAAACTACAGCCACCGAGAAAGTCTACTTGAATTAATTACGCAATAAGATGAGGTCCTGGAGGTTACTTTCACTGAAAAAAAGTAGAGGTAAAAACGGAAGAGGACATGGTGGACCGCACCCCATCCCTATTTCGGACCTTCACGCATAGTGAGCCCCCGCATTGAAACTCGCTAACACGCAGCCGCAATCACAAAAGACGCACTCTCAATAGTACAGAAGAGCTAGTACCAAATCACCTCTGGGGCAAGTACCATCACACTATTGATGAATTATGCAGAACCGCTCAGAATCAGACCTGAATAGCGACAGAAGGTTCATTACTATGCTAAGCAAAAAGAAGTCCCCGAAAACAAAACTCAATAGACGAAAAGCAACTGTTCAGAAAACCAACACCCACCGGTCTGAACACAGCCTATCGCACCGCCGCTGCAAAACCGCCATGAGACTTGGGCGTTCCAATCCTTCACCAGATTTACTGGAGCGCATTGATTTCCTCGCCTGCCTCTTTGCTAAATAGCGCTACTTAAAGAAAACCCTCCACACTCACCATCAGGTACCTCGTCTGGGGAGAGCCATAAACCAAAAGCTTTGAGGCATTTCTCACCACCACAGCAGAACGAGGGGAAAGCTGACCTCAGCCAGCCACGGGGAATAATCAAACCGCTACACTAACACACTACTTAGACTTGGTTTGATTCGATAAACTGTTCAAATAGTGCTTATATGCTTCTTTAAGATCACTATGTATTGGAACCCACAATACTTGTGCTAAGGGTTCGGGGTATCGGAAAGGCTCGCCTATTTGCTTGAATCCAGGCATGCTGTACTTTTTAACCATGCCAAGCGTAGTTGTAGCGAACAAGTCATTGACCCCCATTGCCATGCAATAATCAAAAAGACATTTGAATAAACCAAATGCGATAGCACCGCGACATTCATGGGGTACATCGTCAGGAATAGCAAACCTCGCGCCTTCCACACCTCTTGTTATACCATTCGCACGCATATACTCACTCAAAGGGAAATCTGCATCCATAGGGAATCCGTAGGGATTATTCGAAACAGCGCGAATTGTGCCTACAGGACTATTGTCCTCATCAACAGCTAGAACGTGCATTGCATACTCATCGTACTTGTCTCTCAAAAATCCGCTCTGGTCAGCAGGCTCAACCCCCAACTCAATACAAAAAACCTGATAGAGCAAGCCCCAAACCTTCTCCAGGTCCTCCCCGGTTTCCGCACTCAGGAACTTGTAGTTCCCACTTTGGAAATAGAGTCTGGGCTTTACCGCTGTTGCTATCAATCCGGATTCCGCAGCAGGATTTGAAACTATTGAATCAATTCTGAAACCAACACGCTCCAGCTTTTTTCTCAGTTGCTCCTCGTCGGAGGGGTAAATCTTATCACCTCTCAACATCTCACTAGCGTTTTCCTTAGAGCTAATCGTTAACCTCGCAAGATGTTTCGGCTCAACCAGAATCAGACGCCTGGAGGGCTTCAGAACCCTGAGGATTTCCTTAAGGATAGAGACAGGATTCTTAATAGCATGCAAAGCTTGAAGAATAAGAATACTATCGAAAGCATTGTCGGGATAGGGCGTCTGCCCGCTTTCTATATTCCATTCCCCCAGCTCGACATCGCTTATCCTGACGTCCCTGACGCCTTGCCCATTCTCGACCAGCAAGGCACGCGAGAACCCCAGGCTATCTTCATAGTATTTTCTCCGTCCCGACTGGATGGATACTTCTCCGTTGCCACACCCGATGTAAAGGATCCTGCTGGCTTTAGCTGTGCCATTCTCCTTTGACACCCTGATATCCGCTATCAGCCCCTTATACGGTCCCTGATATATGAGTGTAGGGTCCGGGATATGTGTATAGAACTCCTCAGTACTGAGGTCCACAGACAGGCAACATCTCTCCCACACGGCCCTTGTTTTGCTTCCTCTAGAGTGTCTAACCTGACCCGGCATTCTGTCTCCCTCCAACCTTTAATTATATTCCTTATGCAGTGCCAACCAAGAAACGGCGGTCAAGCAAGTCCACATATGTATATTGAGGAGCACAGACTATGTCTCTCTTCCTCAAA
>CAYHAX010000065.1:0-7134 GCA_964354695.1 uncultured Dehalococcoidia bacterium | reverse complement strand
TCAAACCGATAAGAATGGCATGGTCACCAAAGTGAACCTTATCGTGGCAACGGCACACAACTACCCGGCTATGCACATGTCAATCAAGAAGGCAGCCCAGGGCCTGATTAAGAAAGGTACGGCTGCCAGCGAAGGCCTTTTGAACATGGTTGAGATGGCATTCCGTTGCTACGACCCCTGCAGCGCCTGTGCTACACACACACTGCCTGGACAGATGCCGCTGGAGATAATAATCTACGACAGCAATAAAGAGGAGCTAAGGAGAATAAGCCAGAACCTGACCGAAGGCGATCAAGGGTAAGAGCCGCTGTAATGCTAGAAGAACAATATAGAAACAATGAAAACGTTAATTCTGGGATTGGGCAACCCGATACTGAGCGATGACGGGGTGGGTAACCGCATTGCTCAAGAATTAGAAGGCAAACTCTCCCAACGGCAAGGCGTAACAGTCCAAGAGACCAGCATGTCCGGGCTGAGTCTGATAGACCTGCTCGCCGGCTACGATAAAGCCATAATTGTTGACGCTATACAGACAGCGGAAGGGAAACCCGGAGAAATCTACCGCCTCTCACCCGATGCCTTCAACAACACACGGCACGCTTCCTCGCCCCACGACGTAAACTTCGCTACAGCTCTCGAGCTTGGCAACAGACTGGGCATGGCTTTACCCAAACAAATCGTTGTCTACGCTATCCAGGCAGCGGATACAAGCACCTTCAGCGAAAAATGCACGCCCGAAGTAGCGAAAGCGATTCCTACTTGTGTCAAAATGATTATTAAGGAGCTTAATGGGAACCATCTGGCAAAAGTCGCTGATGGCTCAAAGCGTCTTTCAGGCAGTTAAGCTCTAATTTTTATGCCAAAAATAGGGGAGGTTTGATATGGCTAAACCCAAGGCAAAGGAAACGGTCCCCGCAGCAGGAGGAAAAGGCTCCGCAGCCGAAATATTTCGCCAGGTCCAGGCCACAATTGAGGAAAACAAGGGGCAAGCTGGAGCATTGATCCCTGTTCTGCAAAAAGCGCAGACATTGATAGGGTACCTGCCACTGCATGTATTGCAGACCATTTCCCGGGACATGAATATCCCCCTCAGCACAGTGTACGGCGTAACAACCTTCTACTCATTCTTCACCATGGTTCCCAGAGGCAAGCACATCGTCTCAACATGCATGGGCACATCTTGCTATGTCCGCGGTGGCGAAAGGATTATGGGCACCCTGCAGAAAGAACTGGGCATTGAAGCCGGAGACACCACTAGAGACGGCAAGTTCTCCTTGGAGATGGTGAGATGTCTGGGATGCTGCGGTCTAGCCCCCGTGGTATCTATCGGAGAGAAAGTCTACCGCCGTATGAGCCCCACTAAGATGAAAGAGGTCTTGAGCTCTTACGACTAGGAGGAAATATGGCTAAGCGGCTATCATCGGTCGAGGATCTCAATAAATTAAAAGAGGCGGTCCAGAAAAAACTGGCCGAACGGGCCAAGAAAATAGAGGTCAAAGTCCACCTGGGCACTTGCGGCATAGCCGGTGGCGCTAAGTTCGTTCAGGAAGCATTCATAGAGGAAATAGAGAAACGCAAGCTGTCCAACGTGGTCATAACCGAGGCTGCCTGTATCGGCCCGTGCGAGCGTGAGCCTGTAGTCACCGTAGTTCATCCCCAGAAGGGTAGAGTGATCTACGCCAACCTGACCCCTGAGCAGGTGCCTGCCATAATTGAGAAGCACCTCATCAAGGGGGAGCCGGTAAAAGAGTGGCTGCTGGATTTAGAGGCACCTACCTTCAAACTCCAGAACATCCGGATTATGCACAACCAGGACATGGACCCCATGAGCATCGATGAGTACATAGCCAGGGACGGCTACCAGGCGCTGGCTAAAGCGCTCTCCAAAATGCAGCCACAGGAGGTCATAGATGAGGTAACGAAAGCGGGCCTCAGAGGGCGCGGCGGTGCTGGATTCCCCACTGGCACCAAGTGGGGTTTTGTGCGCCGTGCTGTTGGAGATGAAAAGTTCGTTGTCTGTAACGGAGACGAGGGCGACCCCGGCGCCTATATGAACCGCGCTGTTCTGGAGGGAAACCCACACTCCATCGTAGAGGGCATGGCCATCGGTGCCTACGCCATTGGTAACGTCCACCGTGGCTTTGCTTATGTCCGCGCGGAATACCCGTTGGCTATCCAAGCGTTAAACAATGCCCTGAATCAAGCGCGTCAATACGGACTTCTGGGCAAGAATATCCTGGGCACTGATTTCGAATTTGACCTGACGGTTTTCCCAGGAGCCGGTGCCTTCGTTTGCGGTGAGGAGACAGCCCTGCTGGCCTCTATCGAGGGCAAGCGCGGAAATCCACGCCAGCGCCCTCCCTTCCCTGCCAATAAGGGCCTGCTTGACAAGCCCACTACCCTGAATAACGTGGAGACCTGGTCGAACGTGCCACAGATTATCCACAAAGGCGCAGCCTGGTTCGCCAGCGCTGGTTCCGAGCAGTGTAAAGGCACCAAGACATTCTGCCTGGTAGGTAAGGTAAACAACTCCGGCCTTATCGAGGTGCCGCTAAGCACACCTCTAGGTCAGATTGTGTTCGACATCGGAGGCGGCATACCTGACGGCAAGAAATTCAAGGCTGTCCAGATCGGTGGCCCCTCCGGCGGCTGCATACCAATAGAACACTTGAATACACCAGTAGATTATGAGGCCGTCACCAAACTGGGAGCTATTATGGGCTCCGGCGGTCTCATCGTAATGGACGAGAACAACTGCATGGTCGACGTAGCCAAGTTCTTCCTGCAGTTCACCCAAGATGAGTCCTGCGGCAAGTGCACGCCCTGCCGCGCTGGCATCCCCAAGATGTTAGAGATATTGAACAAAATAACCCAGGGCAAGGGCAGCATGGAAGACCTCGCCGTGCTGAGCGAGCTGGCAGAGATGGTAGGTTCCGCATCCCTCTGCGGCTTGGGCCAGACCGCTCCCAACCCGGTGCTGAGCACCCTGAGACACTTCCGCAGCGAATACGAGGCACATATAATCGACAAGCACTGCCCGGCGGCAGTATGTCAACCTCTATTCAAGGCTCCCTGTCAGCACACCTGTCCTGTGGAACTGGATTGCCCGGGCTATGTAGCGCTAATAAAAGAGGGCAAATTCGCAGACGCCTACAAGCTGATTCGGCAGCGGCTGCCTTTCCCCATGTCAGTGGGCCGTGTGTGCGACCATCCGTGTGAGGTCAAATGCCGACGCGCCCAGGTTGACCAGTCTGTGTCCATCAGAGACCTGAAGCGCATGGCGGCCGATTACGCTTATGAGCATGGAATTGAGTTTAAACCACCAATGAAACCCAGGAAGCCCGAGCGCGTAGCCATCATAGGTGCAGGGCCTGCAGGTCTCACGGCTGCATATGAGCTGGTTCGAGAAGGCTACCATGTCACAGTCTTTGAGGCTCTCCCAGTGGCTGGCGGCATGATGGCAGTAGCCATCCCCGAGTACCGCCTACCCAAGAAAATCCTGCAGGCCGAGATAGATAACATATTGAAGCTGGGCGTGGAACTTAAACTCAATACAAAGGTTAACGACGTAGACAGCCTGTTCAAAGAAGGGTACAAGGCCGTCTTTATCTCCTGCGGCGCTCATAAGGGAGACAAGATGGGCATACCCGGCGAGGATGTAGAGGGCGTCTTCGATGCCATTGAGTACCTCAGAGAGTTGAGCCTGGGCAAGAAGCCCCAGATTGGCAAGAAGGTAGCCGTAATAGGTGGAGGCAACTCAGCGATTGACGCTGCCCGTGCATCCATGAGACAGGGCGCCGAAGATGTGCATATCCTCTACCGCAGAGAGCGCAGAGATATGCCAGCGCTGGATGAGGAGATAGAGGCTGCCGAAAAGGAAGGCATACATGTTGACTGTCTCACCGCCCCAACCAAGGTGCTCAGCCATAATGGAAAGGTAACGGGTCTGGAGTGCGTGCGCATGGAACTAAAGGGATTCGACTCTAGCGGGCGACGCACCCCCAGCCCTCTAGCTGGCTCAGAGTACACCATGGCGGTGAACACCGTAATTGAAGCTATCGGACAGCGGCCTGATACGTCGTTCATAAAGGATGGCGTCAAGATGGCCAAGGGTGGCACTATCACGGCAGACCCACGCACCCTGGCTACAGATAAGCCTGGCGTCTTCGCTGGCGGCGATGCTGTAACAGGCCCCAAGACAGTGATCTGGGCTGTGGCCGCTGGACAGCGAGCAGCTACATCGATAAAACGCTATCTGCAAGGTAAACCACTCTCTCCATTCATAGAGAGAGACGGCTACGAACCCATAGAAGTGCCTCAAATAGCTCCTACTGAAGAGGAGGTCAAGGAAAAAGCAAGGATGCACTCAGCTGAGCTAGCGCCCAAGGAGCGCAAGTCGTCATTTAAAGAGGTAGCGCTAGCTTTCAGGCCAGCCGAGGCTAAGGAGGAAGCATCCCGCTGCTTGCGTTGCGACCTCGAAGCAGGAGGGGAGGAGTAGACCGATGAGTGATAGAAAAGAGATTACCCTGACCGTCAACGGCAAACAGGTAAAAGGTAAAGAGGGGGACACCGTTCTCGATGTCTGCCGCGCCAACGAGATTTATGTCCCCACACTATGTTTCCTGGAGGGGCTATCCAATATCGGCGCATGCCGCATCTGTGTGGTGGATATAGAAGGTGAACGGCGCATCAACCCTTCCTGCACCTATCCGGCAAGAGACGGGTTGGTGGTTAAAACACATACCCCTAATCTGGAAAAGTACCGCCGCCTCATCCTGGAACTTATGTTCACAGAGCGCAACCACTTCTGCTTCTTCTGCGCTGCAAGCGGAGACTGCGAGTTGCAGTCACAGGCCTATCGGTATCAGATGGACCATGCGCGCTATCCCTATACCTTCCCCTCACTGCCTACCGATACCCTGAATGAGTTCCTGGTTATTGACCATAACCGCTGCATACTCTGCGGACGTTGCGTGCGTGTATGCGGCGAGGTAGTAGGAAATCATACCCTGGATTTCAGCAAACGCGGCTGGCGCACCCTGGTAGTGGCCGACCTTAACCAGTCTCTGGGCCAGTCATCCTGCATATCCTGCGGAGCTTGTCAACAGGCCTGCCCCACAGGGGCTATCTTCAGCAAAGTCAGTGCCTACCGAGGTAGGCCAACCGAGTGCAAAGTTATCGAGAGCGTCTGCAGCCTTTGCGGCGTCGGCTGCCCCACCAAGGTCTTAGTCAAGGATAACAATATAGTGCGTATCGATGGGGAAGGCCTCACGGGAGCTAAGGGACAACTCTGTGAAAAGGGCCGCTTCCTGCAGGTCTTCAATGAGACACCAAGGATAACCAGACCGCTTATTCGAAATAAAAAGGGCGAGCTCGAACCCGCATCTTGGGAAGACGCCGGGAAATTAGTTGCAGACAAAATCAAGGACTGTAAAGACCGCTATGGAGCCAATAGCATAGCTGGCTTCGCCTCCGGCCTGTGCCCCAGCGAGACCCTGGAGGCCTTCGCCAAGTTAATGCGCAATGCGGTGGGCACCAGCTATGTTGACACCCTTGACGGTAGTAGCTTCAGGGCCATATCCAAAGGCATCAGCGCATCCTTACAGGATGGCAAGGGGCTGAAGATTGAAAGCCCTCTGGAGGCTATCCTGGATGCCGATTGCATCCTGGTAGTCGGCTCCAATCCGCTGCAGAGCCACCCCGTAGCTGGCTGCTACATACTGCGCGCTAAGTCCCGCAATAAGGCTAAATGCATTGTCATAGACTCGCGTCCCAACACCTTTGGCTTCCGAGCCGATATTTACCTGCGTCCTAATGAGGGTAGCGAAGATTCACTCTTCGGTGTCCTGGGAGGGTTGATAGCCAAGAAAGCGAAGGAAGCTGAAAAGACCATGAGATTCGCCTCGCTAGCGAAGGCGACCCAGACCACCGGCCTGAATAAGAATGCCATTCAAGAAGCCGCAGCTATCCTGAGCAATGCCAGAAAGCTTGTGGTCGTCTACGGTGAAGGCATCCTCAATAGTAAGAATCCCACGGCTATTGCCCGCTTGCTCGACCTGGCCAAACTGGCCAGCAAAGACGGCTTGAAGGTCATCTCGCTCAAGCCCAGGGGCAACAGCCGTGGAGCCTGGGAGCTCGGCATTGCCAACACGAACGGAATGGCTAAAGCCAAGCCCAAACTGGTTTACGTCTTAATGAGCGACGACGCATTCGAAATGGGGGATTGGGTATCCCAGGCTGACCAGGCTCAGTTCCTGGTGGTACAGGCAAGTTACAGCTCTCCATTGACCGATTGCGCCGATGTAGTATTGCCTTCACCCATCTGGGCGGAAAGAAAAGGCAAGTATGTATCCCTGGATGGCAAGGTTGGCCATTCCCAGAAGGTGGTTGAGCCGCCTTCGGGCATCAAGGACGACGTCGAAACAATTAACAAACTGGCTAAGAGCCTGTAAGTAAAGATACCTTGCGTAAACGGAGGTTGCTGCTATGGGAAAGGTGAAACTGGCTATGTCCTGGCTTGACGCTTGCGCTGGCTGCGAAATGTCCGTGCTGGACGTTGACGAGTTTATCATCGACCTGGCCCAAGCCCTGGAGTTCACCAGGACCCCGATAACGGACATCAAGGAGTTCCCCGAAGTTGATGTTGGACTCATCACTGGGGCTATAGGCATGAACGAGCAAGAGGAGGAGGCTAAGGAGCTCCGGGCCAAGTGCAAGATACTCATTGTGCTGGGCGACTGCGCCTGCTTTGGTGGCATATGCGCTATGCGCAATGCCTTCCCCAAGGAAGAAGTGTTGCGGCGTGCCTATATAGAGTGCGAGAGCGTGAAGGACGGGAAAATACCATCTTCGCCGGAGATACCCACCCTTCTGGAGAAGGCACTGCCCGTAAACGCCGTGGTCAAGGTGGACTGCTTCGTTCCGGGATGCCCGCCTCGAGCCGGAGATATCAAATACGCCCTGACTGAACTCCTGCAGGGACGGATTCCCATACTGCCCAGCGACATGATGCGCTTTGACTAGTTGAGGAGGTACTGAAATGGCTGGAGAACGTAGAACAATAGAGATAAAACCGGTTACCCGCATAGAAGGCCATGGCAAAGTCACTATACAGTTGGATGAAAAGGGCAACGT
>CAYHAX010000064.1:0-2709 GCA_964354695.1 uncultured Dehalococcoidia bacterium | reverse complement strand
CGAGCAAAGCCACCAGCGCAAAGATGAGAATAATTCGCAAGCCTTTCATTTCTTGTTTTCCTCCTTTGATAGTGCTGGATTATTGGCTGCTAATATATACAACGCAAAAATTGTCATTTGGTAATTACCTAAACCTCCCATTATATGGTCATTTAGTAATTATCAAATCCTATCATCAAAAATCGTTTACTAACCATTTTCAACCCCCTGTATCCCCCAAGATTGGGGGGATTGTGAAGATGGGGGACACCCCCATACTCCCGCCAAAGGGGCTTCGCCCCTCTGGACTCCTCAGTTCCTAAATGACCTCATCATCAGGCACGTAAAATATGGTGACGCTGGAGGATTTCTCATTCCCTTGCTGGTCGCTGGCGATGACCTCGATAAGATTGGGTCCCTCTTCCAGGACAACAGTGACACTGAAGTTGCCGTTCTGGTCGACATCGGCTATCTCTACGGTATCATCTATTGATGCGCTTACCACGGCACCGGGGATAGTCTTGCCGGTAACGTTGATGGGGCTCGTGCTGACTTCGGCACCGTCCTCAGGCTGTGTTATCTCCAGTGAAAGAGCAGTTGGGGTCGGTGAGGGTGAGGGTGTTGTCTCCTCCTCGGCACATCCGACGGCACCGAGTGTCAGAGCCAGCAGCAGAATCAGGGTTAGAGCGAACATTATCTTTTTCATTTTATCACCTTATTTATTAGCCATTCTATTGCGATACCCATGATAGCATAAGAGGTCAATAGTGCGAAACTTGCTGGGTTGTGGGGCGTAATTCACTGCCGTTTCATAGGTGGCGTTATCTGGCGGTAGAGTCCTCCGCCCACTGCCATCACCAGGTTGCTGACGCGCCCCTGCTTTGCCTTGGCATTGACCACCTCGTCGAATTTAGCCAGTGTCTGCGCTAAGTCATTGGTTTCGACCTCGTACATTGCCAGGAATTTGCCCTGACCCTCCGCCGGGTTGGTGTTCTCGTATCGGGAGGCTCTAACGAACCCAGGCGTCTCCAGTATGTCGGGCAGGTGAACGGTGTCGTACCACTTATTGAACTCTTTCTCTCTGGATGGGTCTGCGCAGTTGCTTTCTACAGTTAGTAGCCATCTTTCCATGCCGGCTCTCCTTTTTGAAGAATTTATTAACTGAGACTGATTCAGATGCGGTAAACCTCAGGGTCTGCTCTTGAGCCTCTCGGCGAAATGAGCTACCTTCTGCTGGGCTTCATGCAAAAGCGGTCTGCCGTGACCGAAGCAGACTATGTCGAAGTCCAGGCTGGCTAACTTCTTTATAGAGTTTATCTCCTGAGCTATATCCACCGTGAACAGCATGGAGGGCAAGCTCAATCCGAACCTGTTGGCGAGAAGGTCGCCCACAATGACCAGCTTGCTCTGCGGCAGGTACAGGCTGATGCTTCCCGGTGTATGTCCCGGGGTGTGCAATATCCTGACGCCGCCGAGTACAGGGAGCACGTCCTCATCATTTATCAGGGTATCCACGCTTACGGGAACTGTACCCCAGAATCTGCTGAAAGGAGCCAGTGCCTTGCCCAGCCATCGGGGTCTCGCTGGTCCTGGCTGGGGCAGACGTCCGTCTATATAGGGAACATCGGAGGGATGTGCCAGAATCCTGGCTCCAGTAGCTTTCTTCAGTTCAGCGAGGCTGCCGGCATGGTCGGCGTGGTGGTGTGTGATTATTATGTTGGCGATGTCGGAGGGTGAGTAGCCCAGATGCTTAACCTCTCCGAGTATACTGGCAGCCTTGCCCTTTAAGCCTGTGTCAACCAGGGTTATGCTTTTGTCTAGCAGCAAAAATATATTCGCACCCCAGATACCGGTGCTCCTCATGCCGCTCAGTTGGTGCACGTTCTTGGTTATGAGCATGGCGATATTCTACCGTGAGTCTTATCAGGACGCAAGCAGGGTGAGCTGATGGTGATGAGACAAAAGTTACATACAATCGTATCCCTCTGCCCTAAGATTTATTCATTGCAGTTGGAGCGCAGTCGTGATAGAAAGCGGACGCTGAGGCTCTGGTGAGAGGGGGTAAATAGGATGCCTATCTATGAGTACAAGTGCGAGAAGTGCGGAAACCAGTTCGTTCTGCGAAAAGATGTTAACGAAGCTGAAAAAGGGGTGAAGTGCCCTCTATGCGGGGCGGAGGACTCCAGGAGGATTTTCAGTACGTTCGGCACATGTCAGGGATGTGGACCGGTGGAGCCGCGGTTTGCCAGAGGTGGTGGCTGAGGTCCGAGGTCGTGGTGAGGCAGTTAGCCTCGCGTTGAGTCCTTGTTTTATGTTGCAGGGGCATCCGCCTCAGGCGGATGCCCCTGTTTTGGATTTCACTTGTTCGGGCTATTATTAAGCGAGGATGGGCAACTCTACGATGAAGGTTGCCCCCTTGCCGTGTTTGCTCAGGGCGTATATGTTGCCGCTGTGGCTCTCCACGATGCTGCTGCAGATGCTCAAGCCCAGCCCCAACCCCTTGCCTACTTCTCTTGTGGTGTAGAACGGCTCGAATATCCTCCCGAAGTCGTTCTGCGTGATGCCGGGACCATTGTCCTCGAAGCTTATTCTAATCATCTCGCCCACCTTTTGCGCTTTTACGCAAAGGTTGCCTTTGCCGTGGGCTTCGCTCATAGCCTGTTCAGCGTTGATAATGATGTTCCTGAAGAGCTGTTGCATCTGATAGGGGTCAGCCATAGTCTTGGGGAT
>CAYHAX010000063.1:0-7209 GCA_964354695.1 uncultured Dehalococcoidia bacterium | reverse complement strand
ACTGTCGCTGCCTTGCCCTGGTAGTTCATAAGGCTCAAGCTGGCTTCAACGGGTATACGTCTGCCGTCCTTATGCAGCAAAGCTGCTTCGTAATGACTATTGACCTGTTGCCCGTTTTGCCTTTGTATGTATCGCTGCTGTATTTCAGCAAGTTCGGAAGGTTCAAAGAAATCCCACGCTGACATCCCTAACGCCTCTTCTTGAGAAAAGCCTAGTATTCTAGTTGCCTCGCTATTCGCAAAAATCACAGCGGCTTCCTGCTCAGGAGTATTCTGGAGTATAGTGATTCCATAGCCAGCCTTGCCTGCGGTTTCCACTAGCGCTCTATGCCATTCATCAGACTCCGCCAGCTCTTTCTCTAAGCGCTTGCGCTTTGTGGTTTCAGTGGAGGCTGCAGCCTCCTTCCCCCGCTTCTGAGATGCGCTGGTAGCGGTCTTACGAGGCTTATTCCCCACAACCTTCTTTTTCTCCACCATGACTTGCCCCTCCAGATATATGCTGTCGCGACTGTTGATTACTAACGGTTTTCTCTTACATGAATTGAGGCTGTTTGTCAAGTTCGCATGCTTAATCGAAACCGAAGATTGGATAAAGACCAATGCTGAGCAGAGTCATGTTTGCGGGAAGCCCCCGCCCCGGCGGGGGCTTCCCTTGCCTTGCGAGTTATGTTGCCGTTTCAGTCAAGCTGCTATGCAGCGGGGTTCATGATGCGCCCCACGAACAGGATGGCACTGGTCTCGATATCCCGAATCAGGAAGATGAAGGGGCTATCTACGGTGACCTGAACTGGCTCCTCTGGTATTGATGTAAGTTCCATGATGACGGCGGTGGCAGCCGCAGCCTCTGTGCCCGCTTCATCCACGGAGACGAACGCTTTGTGCAGCACGTCTGCGATGGTCAGTTCGCGGGTGCCGGTCATACCTGAGAAGTCCGCCTCCCCTGAGAAGGCTATGGGCATGCCCATGGCGGAAAGCGCCTCCGCCAGGCTGAACTCCGATTCGAACTCGAACTTCGGCATGGTGAGGGCGACCTGCCTGTACTCCACATCGTTTATGATGCTATCTGCAAGCTCTACATCGAGTGAACCCTCGAAGGCTTCGAACTCACCCTCATCGGGGAGCAGAATCACCATCGAAAGCTCGCTTCCGTCATAAGGCAGTTCCACTGCCAGATACCCATCTCCGTCGGCATAGCCAAGGGATTCAATCTGGCTCATCATGGGTACGGAAACCTCGGAGCCATCGAGCAGATAGAATGTGCCGTCCTGGGTAGCTTCTTTCTGGAAGGGGTTAAGCCAGGCTGCATTAAAGTAAATGGCGTTGGTAAGCACCAGCCGTGTCGCTTCGTCTATAGCGCCCTGGGGGATGAGGTCTTTTATCCTTTCCTCGGTCTGGTCGCTCACCCAGTCGTTGATGGTGATGCGCGAATCCTCCGCTGCGTTTATGAAATCGAGAAGCCTGAGCCCGGCGCCGTAGTTCTCCGCCAGTACATCGAGGAATGCGTCAAGGAATTTATAGTTTTTCTGCCCCCAGATGGCATTGACGATGTTCAGCCGGAAGCCCTTTTCGTCCTTGCCTTTTGCGCCCTCACCGCGACTGGCTAGCTCCAGGTCAAGGGCGTTGAATGCCGGGTGCAGGTTACTCTGCGATAGGATGAAGTGCAGGGTCTCTGCCATTTGCAGTTCGGTTTCGCCGCGAGCCCCCGCGTATGTCATCGCCAGCGCCTGCGAGATGCTGTAGGGGGAGAAGAACAAATTTCCCTCCTCCTCGCTGAGGGCTTCATACAGGTCGAAGGCGAAGGCGCTGTTGCCATCCACCAGCGCTGTCAGGTCTGGTGCGCTGACAATTGGTGAAGTCTCTCGCTGTTTAGCCGACAATGCCAGCTCTATGCCCGTACCGTTTCCGCCGCCTGGTTCCTCTGATGAAGGCGTCCCAGATTCCTCGCAGCCAATCAGGCTCACCAGCAAGCCCACCAACAGAATGCTCAGCAAGATTTTCCTCATAATTCTCTCCACTTCCTGAAATGTTTGTACTCAGCAGGCATTAGAATATGACCCTACTTAATAATATAGACGGATTCAGGGCTCGGGAAGTTCCCTGTAATCTGGGGTATTTTCTGTTCGTCGCACTCATAATTTGCCGATACGTTTCTGGAGCAGAAAACCTATAACAGTCGGGTTGACTCGATGCAGCCACCATAACAGCCGAGCACGGGTGGGCACCACGATAATGCCTATGTTGCGTTCAACGTCGCGCAGTATAATGCGGGCACACTTTTCTGCGCTCATAATCCTCATCGAGGCTAACGCAGAAACCGCTCCCTCACGTGTGACGCCTATAAAGGGTGTTGTGTCATAGATCCGCGTCTTGATGAAACCAGGACAAACCACGCTGACCTTGATGCCGAGCCTCGCTGCCTCAACTCGCACCGAGGTTGAAAAACCTACCACGGCATGCTTGCTGGTAGCATAGGGTGTCCCCAACGGCAGTGGAACCAAGCCAGCCAGAGAAGAAATGTTGATGATATGGCCAGAGCTCTGATTAATCATGGCTCTATATGCTGCTGATGTGCCGTAGATGACCCCCCAGAGGTTAACATCTAAAACATGCTGCCAGTGTTCGAGACCCAGATGCCTTAGCTCTCCTCCCACTCCAACGCCTGCGTTGTTGAACATATAGTCAAGGCGCCCGTGTTGGGAGACCGTCTCATCTACCAGCTCTTGCATCTTACTGGCTTGGGTTACATCGAGGTGCACCCCACGCGCTCTACCGCCTGCAGCTATGATGGCTGATGCAACTTGTTCCGCATCTACGCTGTTTATATCTGCAACGATAACCATTTTTGCTTGCCTGCGACTCAATTCTTCGCAAATAGCACGACCAATGCCGGCGGCACCTCCGGTGACAATCGCGACCTTACCCTCGAAATGATTCATCAGTTGACTCTCCTCAGTATAGATGCCAATATGTATCCATATGTTAGTTTGGTGGAATCAGGACTCAGCGCAAAAATAGGTTAGCATAGTAGCAAACTCCCCGCAACTAGAAGCCTGCGCAATTCAATGGCGGGGGTCTTGCGGGACTCAGGTTGACAGTATGTAATATAGAGTGTAAATTCTAGGCAATTAGTGAAGCCGTTCTATATTCAGTCAGGGATAAACACGCCGAAAAATGATATCAGACACCATCAGTGAACAATTGAGGCTTCCTAAGATAGGGCAGCTCGGCTATGTTGTGCCCGATGTTAATGAAGGCATAGCGTATTGCAGGGAGGTCTTGGGCATAAAACCCTGGATGCTGCTCGATGAGAAACCTGAGCCGTGTCTTCAATACGGGAAAGACGTGCATATTCGGTTGAAAATAGCGTTAGCCTATGCAGGTCCTGTACAGATAGAGCTTATTCAGGTAATTGAAGGCGAAAGCCTCCATCTTGACCATCTGGCGAAGACTGAGGGCATACTTCATCATCTGGGTTTCATGGTGCAGGATGTTGGTAAGAGGCTGGTTGAATGTCAGCGTTTGGGCATAGGGGTATTGCAGCGCGGGACTATAAAAGATGCGGGTTTTACCGTAGATTACGCCTATCTGGATACCGTTGCTCCGGCAGGCATAATACTTGAGTTGATACAGTGGCGGCTGGGTCCGATAAGCCTGCCTGTGAACAGGCTGGTTTTCAACGCAGTTTGCCGGGCTGGTTCGAGAACCCTGTTCAGGGGTCGAGTAATAAACTGAACTCTCGGTGCCTCCTCATAGCGCAAACGTAAACAGGGGGCTGGACTTCCGTAAAAGAACATTTTCAACCTATCTATCGACTATACTCAACTTTTTAATCTCTCCTTTTGTCCCCAGACTCTCGTTCAATTTGCTCTTGACATAATCAATGAGTTCTTCTGTGCTCAGGGTGTTTGCCCACGTTTCGCTTAACTCCAGGGTCATTTTGAATTTTATTTCAATGTCAGGCATGTGATTAGGAAGCTCCTATTTATGCGGAGTGTGATTAGCGCGATGCCATTGTGCATCGGATATTCGGATATATTGAAACAGATTATGCTTGAGACCAAGTTGGTATAACATCGCTCATTTTATCGCTGGGTGCCGTTTGAACCAAATCCAGTTTGTTCGATGATTAGAGCATCTACGTCTTCGCGTTTGTATCTGCGGTCGCCTCGCGGTCCAACACGATATGCTGTGATTAAACCTCGCTCAGTCCATCGTCTTAGCGTGTTGCAGTGAACGTACAGGATTTGGCATGCTTCTCCCGTTGTGAGCAAACCGTTTGGCTCTTCTCTATCCCCGTTTCTTCTGTGTTCGGTACCATGTGCGCTCATGGCTCCTCCTTTCTGGAGCATTTGCTTTGTGGCACCTCCTCTTTAGTTGAGAATGTACTTCTCGGAATCTATTTCTGGTCACACGATAGAGCAGCGGGATAAAGAAAGCGTTGAAATAGGATTAATACAGTATTAATACAGAGAGATATATGGGGTAGTCGAACGTGTAATCGTGTAATAAGGATGATTCAAAAAACCGGGACGCGTAGGGACAATCAGAAGAGAAGAAAGACAGATAAGTCAGGCAGAACTTAGCTCGCTTGGCTTTGCCAGCAAGTATCCGATGCCGACTTTGGTGAGAATTAATTTAGGATTGCTGGGGTCCGCCTCTAGCTTTTCTCTTAAGTGCCGTATATACACCCTGAGACTCTCTGTAGCACCCGGGTAGTCCTCTCCCCAGATTACCTCTCCAAGTCGAGAGTGGGTAACCACATGACCTGCGTTTTGCATCAGGTAACGCATGATTCGTCCTTCGATTAGGGTGAGGCTTATCTGTTTTCCCCCATACGTCAGTTCGAATGTTGAAGGGTCCAACCTCAGCAGTCCGCAAACGATAGGGGCTTCTTCGTCAGGAGGGACTTGCCTTCGTAGCTGTGCCTTTAATCGGGCTAGCAGCTCCAGTTGTCTGAATGGCTTTACGATATAGTCAGCCGCTCCACACTCTAATCCCCTCACCATGTCTGTCTCTTCGCTGCTTACGGTCAGAATGACAACAGGCACAGAAGAAAAGAGACGGATTTGCTTGAGCACCTCGAAGCCATTGATATCAGGAAGTCCCAGGTCAAGAATCACAAGGTCGGGTTTCTCCGATTCAACTAAATCCAGCCCCTCTTCGCCCAGTCTTGCTGAAATCAACTCAGCCTCGGTCCACCGCATCTTGAATGCTAACCTTACAAAGCCAACGATAGCGTCGTCATCTTCGATGATTAGCACTTTCCACAGCTTGGTTGGCTCTTTTGGCTCTATTACCTGTCTGTCTATAGATTCCAATGGCAGTGAAAATCCAAATGTTGAGCCTCGACCTATGCTGCTTTTCACCCATATCTTACCGCCGTGCAATTCCACCAGCATCTTGCAGAGCGCAAGTCCCAGCCCTAATCCTTCTGAGGGCTCGCCTTTTGGACGCTGGTAGGGCTGGAATAGCGATTGCTGCTCGTCCTTCGATATGCCGCGACCGGTATCGCGTACCTCTACAACAACAGAGTTATCCTTTTTCTTCGCCCCCAGCTTGACATTACCTCCCTGGGGTGTGAATTTGAGGGCGTTGTCCAGAAGGTTGGTCACGATTTGCTGCAATCTGGATGTATCAGCTCGAACTGCTGGTAGACTGGGTGGCAGGGTTAACTCCAGCGATTGTCCACGTCTGGAGGCTACCGGCTTCATGGAATCCACTATATCTCGGAGTAGCTGCGATAGGTCAACCATCTCGACTTTTAGCTCGAGCATACCCACCTCGCCTCTCACAAGGTCAAGAAGCTCATTGATTCTGCTATCCAGATTCAAGGCACCCTGGCGGATATTCCTGGCTAGAGTCTGTAGAGGCTCGGTGTCAATCTCGGAAGCAAGCAAGTCGGAAGATGCAAGCAATGAGGTCAGCGGCGTTTTCAACTCATGAGCGATCGCTCGTGTGAATTCCACCCTCTTTTTCATCTCCTGTTCCAGTTGTTGTCTCAATTCTCTTTCCTGCTGATAGAGGTGCTGCAAGGACTCCTCTGCCTGCTTGCGTTCCGTAATATCGCGAATATGGGCGACAACGCCGTTGACTGCCGGGTTTTGGAGCAAATTCTGTCCCACAACCTCGACAGTGCGTAGTGAGCCATCTGCATGCCAGACACGCAGCTCGCTCTGTGCTACACTCCCAGGTTTCCTAGCGAGTTCGCTGAAAACTTTGAATATCCTGGGGAGGTCGTCTGCGTGAACAAATGCAAACGGGCTCTTGCTCATATACTCTTCCAACTTGTGTCCTAATAGGCGCTCGAAAGAAGGGCTTAAAAACGAGAGGAGCCCCTCTCTGTTTACAATCGCCATGGCTTCCAGGGAGTTTTCGATGAGGGCGCGAAAATGCTCTTCGCTGTTTGCCAATGCTTCCTGTATACGTTTCTGTTCAGTTATATCGCGGAAATTGGCGACTATGCCTGCTATGGCGGGGTTATCAAGGAGATTCTTCCCCACTACCTCGATGGTATGCCAGGAGCCGTCTGCATGCCTGGCGCGTATTTCGTAGTGCATTACGGAGCCCGGATTTTTGAGCAGCTCTGTAAATGCCTGGGCGCTGTTTGAAACATCATCGGGGTGCACGAAGTCGAAAGAACTTCTGCCGATGTCATCTCCCACTTTGTACCCGAATACGCGTTCAATAGATGAGCTTTTGTGTCGTATAGTCCCGTCGCTGCTGATGATTACCATGGCATCCATCGCATTTTCGATTAAAGCATTAAACAGTTCTTCTTTATGCCGCAATTGCGCCTGGAGCTGTCTCATTTTACTGAGATGCTCCCCTTGCTTATAGGTATGTCTATGTTCGGGTCTGATTCTTGTACTCTTGCTCTTCCTCAAGATGTATTACCTCATTGCTTTAAATGTCGAACAGACAAATATTAAGCACGAACCCGCCCCATTGTCAATTCCCTATTCAAGTGCTACCTTTTTCCCTCATTGACGTGGCTAGAAATGGTGGGTGTAGCGCAGCGGAACCCACCCTACAAATGCTGCGCAGCTTTACAACCTAACTAGTGTAGTGTCTCTAACACTTCGTTAGCTCGTCGAACCTTGGAAAGAATGGTTTAGGTTCAGCGTTATTGGCCTGACGATAACGTTATCTAGGAAGCACTACACTAGCTTCTTGTCAAGGTAGATTCGCAAGAGAAATCCTTGATAGCAGG
>CAYHAX010000062.1:0-5954 GCA_964354695.1 uncultured Dehalococcoidia bacterium | reverse complement strand
TGGTAAACATGCCGTAGTCCAAGTAAAAACAACGACGGGTATAACAGCGCCAAGAAGGTACATAAATATGAATATCGGGGCGGTATCACTCGGGGGCTTTTCCTGGTGATTTTCACCTGAGATGCATGCGCCTGCGTTCATGAATAAAGCAACACACTAAGGATAATTTTATATCACTTACGCATCACTGTGTCAAGGGCAACAAGTCAAGTTGCGAGCATCGTTACCACATCGTCAACGCCGTCATTTTCCCTTGCCCTACTTTTATGCTGGATGCTATACTTAAGAACATCAACGGTGAGGTGACAATAATGGGTCCTCTTGCAGGTATAAAGGTATTGGATATGTCGAAATATGGACCGAGCAGGTACTGCTCCATGATATTGGCTGACTTAGGTGCCGAGGTCATTGTCGTTGAGATGCCTAAAGGCGCAGGACAAACGCTGGACGTGGTCTCTGACGATGTGGGGTCTCTATATATAGGGCATAACCGCAACAAGAAATGCATGGCACTTAATTTGAAAAAGGAGGAAGGCAAGCAGATTTTCTATCGTCTGGTAGAAAAGATGGACGTGCTCATAGAGGCAAACCGCCCCGGCGTGCTCAAACGGCGGGGCATGGACTATGAAACAGTCGGCAAACTTAACCCGCGCCTCATCTACTGCTCCATCACGGGTTACGGACAAGACGGACCTTACGCACAGCGCAGCGGTCACGAAATCAATTTCGCTGCAATAACCGGCATCATGGGACTCACAGGCAGCAAAAATGGACCTCCTGTATATCTTCAATCACCATCGATTGCCGACCTCCTTGGCGGAGTCACCCACGCCGTTATTGCCATAACCTCCGCCCTCTATGCCAGAGAGAAAAACGGCAAGGGTCAATTTATTGATGTCTCCATCACAGATGGAGCAGCATTCTACCACTGGATAGACGGGCAACAATTTCTCATGAGCGGCACCCTGCCTGAGCGAGCAGAGTCAGTCACTGGAAGCGATATGGCATGTATGAATACTTATAAAGCAAATGATGGGAAATACTTCACGGTAGGCTGCGCCGAGCCCTGGCTCTGGGAAAAACTATGCAGACTTTTAAACAAAGAGGAGCTTATCCCCCACCAGTTAGACGATTTAGAAAAACAAAAGGAGTTGTATCAGGCATTTTCAGAGGTTTTCGCCTCCCGGAATAGAGATGAGTGGGTAAGGGTGCTCAATGAATCCGACATCAATGCAACCCCTGTATATGATTTTTCGGAGCTATTTTCCGACCCCCATTTCAAGCATCGCAAGATTCTAATAGAGGTGGAGCACCCCAAGCTGGGGAAGATAAAGCTTATGAACACACCCTTCAGATTCTCCGACACTCCAGCCGAGGTGCGAGCAAGACCGCCGCTCTGGGGAGAGCACACTTCAGAGATCCTGAAAAACGTCCTGGGCTACAGCAAATCACAAATCGACCGCTTCATCAAAGAGGGAATAGTAGAGTAGAGCCCCAATACATACTAAGGAGAGATATGCCCGACCAGGCTTTAAGTCACCTGAAAGTACTCGAGTTATGCAATTTCGTATGTGGTCCCTATTGCACTAAACTGCTAGCCGACCTGGGCGCTGAGGTGATAAAAATCGAGCCTCCCGCCATCGGAGATGAGGCAAGACGCAGAAGCCCCTTCCCAAATGATCTCCCTAACCACGAAGCAAGCGGATTGTTCCTCTATCTCAACACCAATAAACTTGGCATCACCCTGGATCTCAATTCGACCACGGGACAGAGCATTTTTAGAGAACTGGTTAAACAAACAGATATCTTGATCGAGGACAACCCGCCAAAAATAATGACCGAGATGGGATTAACCTATACCGAGCTTAACAAGCTAAACCCTCGCCTGGTCATGACCTCCATCACCCCTTTCGGGCAAACCGGACCATATAGAGACTATAAAGCCTACGAGTTGAACTCCTTTCATGCCGGAGGAGAAGGCTACATGATGCCGATCGAGTCCATATACCCCACACGCGAACCTGTCAAGGGAGGTGGCTTGGTAGGAGACTGCATGTGCGCTTTAAGTGCTTCGCTGGCTACGCTGGCGGCAGCTTATAGGCTGAGTGAAACCAGTGAAGGACAGCATGTAGATGTATCAAAACAGGAAGTGCTGATGACCATGGTCGGGCTTGAAGTAGCCATGTACACCTACAGCAAGACAGTGCGCACCAGGCACAAGCGAAAAGCCATGCTGTCAACACCCAAACAATGTAGAGATGGATATATTATGATTTCGGCTTTCGGAGACCGCGACTGGCAAACATTTGCTCGCTTCATAGGCAAGGATTCCTGGGCTGAGGAGGAAAGATTCAGCACCCCCATGAAACGCTGGGAGAATTCCGATGAAATAGACCAATACGTTGAAGAGTGGGCGAAAAGGCAAAAAAACCAGGAGCTATTTCATAGACTCGAGGCAAATGCTCTTGCAGCATCACCGGTCAATACCTCAGAGGACCTGTTAAACTCACCGCAACTGGAATCCAGAGGCTTCTTCGTAGAGATTGACCACCCAAAAGCTGGCAAACTGAAATATCCATCGGTCTCCTATCACCTCTCAAGCACCCCCTGTAATACCTGGCGCCCAGCCCCGCTCCTCGGGCAGCACAATGAGCTTGTATATTGTGGGCGACTGGGTTACAGCAAACAAGACCTTACTAAACTGGCTGAAGCTGGAGATATTTAGAAGAATGAGCCTGGCTGGGCAAGATATTTGCACTTAGCCAGCCGTTAGTTTCTGATAGAGGTCTAGGTAAGCGCGGGCAGAGCGGTTCCACGAGAAATCGCACCCCATGGCGTTCCCTATGAGAGTTATCGAGTCCTTTTTCCTGTGGTAAACTGCCAGGGCATTGTCCAGAGCTTCCAGAAGAGCCTTAACTTCGTAAGGAACGAAGACGAAGCCGGTTCCCTTCCCTGTGCTTGCATCGAATTCCTCCACAGAGTCCCTCAAGCCCCCTGTGCTCCTCACGATGGGTACTGTTCCATATCTCAGGCTATAGAGTTGAGTCAGCCCGCTCGGCTCATAATACGAAGGCATGAGCAGGAAATCACTTCCTGCCAGAATCCTGTGGGACAGAGCCTCATCGAAAGCAACATGTACCCTGCATTTCTCAGGGTATCTTGCAGCTACCTTCCTCATAAACTCCTCGAATCTGGTATCCCCTGTGCCTAAGAGCACGAGCTGTAAATCCCGGGAAAGCAACTCTTCCAACCCCTTCTCCAGGAGGTCAAAGCCCTTCTGAGTTATCAAGCGCGATACCATCCCGATAAGAGGGACTTCCGGATTCTCGGGCAAGTGGAAATGCCGCTGCACATCAGCTTTACAGGCTTTCTTACCAGCGATGTCCCTCTGGCTGAACTTTTGTTTGATATGGGAATCCGTCTCCGGACTCCAGATGTCATAGTCTGCGCCATTCAGAATCCCCACTAAACTGGCGCTTCTCTCGCGAAAAACTCCGTCCAGCCCGAATCCTCTCTCAACGGTTTTAACCTCTGCTGCATATGTAGGACTAACCGTCGTGATGACATCAGCGAAGACGAGTCCCGCTTTAAGAAAATTGATCTTCCCGTGATACTCCAGATAACGATAAGAATAAAGAGCAGGGTCCAGGTTCAAAATATGCCAGTCTAAGTTCCAGAAAATGCCCTGGTACCCCAGATTGTGAACAGTGAATACGGTTTTCACCGAGGAAAGCTCCCGATAGAACTGGGGTTGGGTTTTCAAGAAAGCAAGAGAAAGAGCTGATTGCCAATCATGTGCGTGGAGTATATCTGGCGGCTCCAGCTTCAGGACACTGAGGATTGACCGGGCAAAGAATGTAAATCTTTCGGCGTTATCTATATAGTCTTCTCCATGAGTACCATAGAAGTGTTCTCGGTCGAAATACTGGTCAGCACGAATGAAATAAACAGTAATATCATTCCCAATCTTTGTCTTCAACAGGGTACCTGTTTCCTTGCTGCTGGAAATAGGAACAGTGAAGCTGACACCGGCATCCTCTAGCTGAAATCCACCGTTGAGTACCGAGCGATAGGCAGGCATTATAAGGGATACACGAAGTCCAAGCCGTTCCAGTGCCTTGGGCAGGGAGCCCAGAACGTCTCCGAGTCCGCCAGTCTTCGCGAATGGCGATATCTCAGGAGAAGCCATAACGACATGCAATGATGAAGCTTTTGTTGCTCCTCCGACTGCATCACCAGTTTTGGCATGCCTATCAGAAAATAGCTCTGACATCTTAATTCTACTTGTTACGCGTTCTGCCTTTGATGTCATAGTATAACAGAATATCCACTAGAGTACAGACTTCTGCTAAGTACCTTTCTGATAAGCCGAAAAAAATATTTTTGAATGGATACTGGATTGATATATATGTCCATATTTGTTAAAATTCGTCAAGGATACTCACCGCGATTTACAGCGGGGCATAGAAACAAGAACAATGGACAAGTTGCTGGCAATAATAATGGCAGGCGGAGCAGGCGAGAGACTGCAACCTCTGACTAAGGAGCGCGCCAAACCTGCGGTCCCCTTCGGCGGCAAATACCGCCTTATAGATTTCACCCTGAGCAATTGCGTCAACTCAGGCGTTCGCAAGATTTTCGTCCTTACCCAATACAGGTCTGGCTCGTTGAATATGCACATTCAGGAAGGCTGGGGCATATCCAGCTCCGGCTTGGGTGATTATATCTACACCGTGCCCGCCCAGCAGAAACTCGGCACAGACTGGTATCGAGGCACAGCAGATGCTGTCCGACAGAATCTCGATCTTATTAGAAGTAGAGATATTGAATATGTGCTCATCCTCTCTGGCGACCATGTATACAAAATGAACTACCTCCAGATGCTAGCCTTTCATAAGAAAAATGACGCGGGACTAACCATTTCTGCAGTCAGGGTAAAAAAAGAGGATGCGGCTGGTAAACTCGGTGTCCTCGAGGCAGATAGACACAATAAGTTGGTCGCATTCAAGGAAAAACCGGCAAAGCCAAAGGGTATGCCCGGTGCCCCGAACCACGTCCTTGCCTCAATGGGCGTCTATATATTCAAGGCTGCCGCTCTAAGAGAAGCCTTGCAGGGTACTGAGGATGACTTCGGTAAGGAGATAATTCCCAAGATGCCAGCCAAAGGGCATGAAGTATTTGTTTACGATTACGAGAAAGAGAATAAAATAGAGGACCTGGTAGTTGAAGTAAAGGACGGCAAGCGAAGCAAAATACTTGTTAATGGAACCCGCGATTCTTCCTATTGGAGGGATGTAGGTACTATCGATGCTTATTATGAGGCGAGTACAGACCTTGTTGGTATAGACCCTCTCTTTAATCTATACGGAGAAAAATGGATTTTCCGGACATACGAGAGACTCCTGCCACCAACAAAATGTGTTCTGGGAGGAAGCATAGCTGATTCTCTCGTGGCTAATGGATGTATTATCAGCGGTGGTGCGGTATGGGGCTCCGTTTTGTCGCCTGGAATAGTTGTGGAGAGGCATGCCTTTGTGGAGAGGTCTATAGTACTAGATGATGTTATTATAGAGCCACATGCCAGAGTGAAACGAGCCATCATCGACAAGGAATCCAGAATCCAGGCTGGCGCAACCATTGGCTACGACCTGGAAGCAGATAAACGAAGAGGCTGCACAATATCAGATTCAGGAATAGTGGTTGTCCCCAAAGGTAAAGATATAGCGCCTGCCTGAGCCAGCGCTTCTGCCTCAATAGGCTACCTTTTGAGTGTTTTACTTGCCTTAAATCCTCACGATATGCTAAACTTATTTGTTGTCAATTAGCGAGAGCCAAGCTTGCTGGTTCTCGTAAATTTTTGCTCACACAAGAGAACATAAGCATGCCCAACAAGGCACTAAGCCACCTTAAAGTACTCGAATTATGCAACCTGGTATCAGGACCGTATTGCACTA
>CAYHAX010000061.1:0-2593 GCA_964354695.1 uncultured Dehalococcoidia bacterium | reverse complement strand
CGCCGTACAAGGTGGATGCTGATGAGTGCTCCAGTTGTTATATCTGCCTTGACTTGGGTTGCCCAGCCATAACTCTCTCTGATGACAAAGCTGTGATAGATTCCAGCACATGCCAGGGCTGCAGTATCTGCGCTCAAATTTGCCCTCAGGAGGCTATCTCTAAGGCGTCTTAGTATTGGGGAGTGCAGAGGGGCGAAGCCCCTTTGCTGGGGGATTGGGGGTGTTGAAAAGAAGCGGAGACTGATGATGAAAGATGTCAACGTTCTCATGGTGGGTGTCGGTGGTCAGGGGGTAATCCTGGCTAGCGATGCCATGTCCGAGATAGGCATGAACAGCGGATACGATGTCAAAAAGACCGACTCGCTGGGCATGGCTCAAAGGGGTGGAAGCGTGGTGAGCCATGTGCGCTGGGGCAAACACGTCTTCTCGCCGATGGTGAAAAGAGGGGAAGCCGACTTCCTGGTTGGCTTCGAGCAATTGGAGGTGGGGCGCTGGGCACCGCATCTGAAGCCCGGTGGCGTAGCCATCGTAGCTGATGTGGTAGTTGTGCCGATATCGCTCATAGGTAGTAAGAACACTTACCCGACCTGGAAGGAAGTAGAAAAGATTCTCGGGCAGTACACAGACCAGATATACCATATACATGCCCCCCAAATCGCTCAGGAAGTGGGCAATCCCAGGGCGGTGAACATGGTGATACTGGGCTTCCTCTCGGCATTCCTTGAGCTGAAGCAGGAAGCTTGGACGGATAACATTCGGCGCAGGTTGCCAGCGAAGTTCCTGGAATCCAGCCTTAAAGCCTTCGCCAGAGGGGCAGAGGAAGCTAAAGCAATGATGTCAGCAAAGGGGGTCGTAAAATGATTCGTGACCCTGAACATGAGAAGATGCCACGAAAGCAGTTGGAGGAGCTCCAGCTCAAGCGCCTGCAGGCAAAGTTGAAGGATGTTTACGAGAAGGTGCCCTTCTATCGGCGAGCGTTTAAGGAGAAAGACATAACTCCTGACGACATAAGATCACTGGCTGACCTGAAAAGGCTCCCGTTCACCAGCAAGCTGGACTTCCGCGATAACTATCCCTACGGGCTGATGGCAGTTCCCCTGGAGAAGGTAGTGCGTATCCACTCCTCCAGCGGCACCACGGGCAAGCCTATAATAGTGCCTTACAGCGAGGCTGATATAGACATGTGGTCAGAGGTGATGGCTCGTACCCTAGCCTCTGCTGGCATGACCAAGCACGATGTGATGCAGAACGCCTATGGCTACGGGCTGTTCACCGGAGGGCTGGGGTTCCATTACGGTTGCGAGCGCCTCGGCGCTACAGTGGTTCCTGCCGGCGGCGGAAACACCAAGCGCCAGATTCTTCTCATGCAAGACCTGGGCACCACAGTCATCACCTGCACCCCGACCTATGCCCTGATATTAAACGAGACCGCCAAAGAGATGGGCGTAGATTTGAAGGAGACCAAGCTGCGCCTGGGCATACACGGCGCTGAGCCCTGGTCGGAGCAGATGAGGAAGGAGATAGAGGATAAACTCGGCATCTCCGCCATCAACGTCTATGGCTTGACAGAGGTCATCGGTCCAGGGGTGTCTGTGGAGTGCGAGCACAAGGCTGGCATGCATATCTGGGAAGACCACTTCCTGGTCGAAATCATAGACCCCCGGACTGGTGAGCCGTTGCCATATGGTAAAGAGGGCGAGATGGTGATAACGACGCTGACCAAGGAGGCTCAGCCTGTAATCAGGTTCCGCACTAAGGATATCACCAGCCTCAACGCTGAGCCTTGCAAGTGCGGTCGGACTGTGGTGAGGATGAACAGAATCACAGGACGCAGCGACGACATGCTGGTTGTGCGCGGCGTGAACGTTTTCCCGTCTCAGATAGAGAGCGTGCTTCTCGAGGTCGAGGGCGTGGAGCCTCATTACCTGATAGTGATAGACAGGCGCGATGTCTTCTCCACCGAGGATTTGGAGATATGGGTGGAGGTCTCCGAGGAGGTCTTCTCCGATGAGATGCAGAAGATGGAGAGGCTGGAGAAGAGACTTCGAGCCGAGATGGACAGCGTGCTGGGCATCTCAGCCCGCATCAAGCTCGTGGAGCCCAGGACTATCGCCCGCTCCGAGGGCAAAGCCAAGCGTGTGGTAGACCGCAAAGAGTTGTCCAACTCAGGACTTATCACAAAGTAAATACCCACGGGGCAAATCATAAACTCTAAATCTGAAACCCTAATTGAGCATGCAGCTATCGGCACTCAGCGGTCAGTTCAAAAGGAAAAGCTGATAGCTGACGGCTGAATGCTTACAAATTATTTAGAATTTCCCGTGAGGGGAGTGCAGAGGGGTGTAACCCCTTTACCGGGGGACTTTGGGGGTTGATAGAGATTCTCTAAAGGAGGGGAAGGTGGTATCGAGAATAAAGCAAGTATCCGTATTTTTAGAGAACCAGCCTGGTCGGCTGGTAGCCATGCTCGAAGCCCTGCAAAAGAATGGGATTGACATCCGTGCCTTTTCCATAAGCGATACCGCCGATTTCGGCATAGTGCGCATGATTCTATCCGATGCCTCAAAGGGGGTGGAAGCCCTGCGTCAGGCAG
>CAYHAX010000060.1:0-5687 GCA_964354695.1 uncultured Dehalococcoidia bacterium | reverse complement strand
TATCTTGCGTTTGGTGTACTCAATAAGCCCACCTGCTTTAATTAGTTGTAGCATGAAATCAGGGAAGGGTTTTGCCTTGAAGGTAAGCCCTCTGGTGATATTCTTAATTTCGCCTGTAGAGAGGTCTACCTCGAGTATGTCTCTGGCCTCTGTTTTATCGGAGGCTTCCTCGCATTCCAGAATGGGCAGTCCTGTATCGAGCGCGTTGCGGTAGAAGATGCGGGCGAAGCCCTTGGCGACGACGCAACTCACGCCTGCCGCCTTGATGGCGAGGGGCGCGTGCTCGCGCGACGAGCCGCAGCCGAAGTTGGTGTCGGCGACGATGATGTCGCCCGGTTTGACCCTCTTCAGAAAATCGGGGTCTAAATCCTCCATGCAGTGCTGCGCCAGCTCAGCGGGGTCGTACACATTTAGATAGCGTGCCGGTATGATGACGTCAGTATTCACGTCGGCGCCGTATTTATGGACTTTACCTTTCAATATCATATGAATAGCTCATTGTATATGATTTGGGGGTTGTCCTACGTTATTTGAACGGATTAAATTCCTTGGCTTCGGTTGGTATTTGTAAATTAGTCTCCATGTGACTCCGCAACTGATTTATGGTTTCGAGTGCTAGCGTTTTGAAATAGTAAGTCCTTGGATTGCCTCTGCCTTTCGGTTTTGGACAGACTTTCTTCCCTGAAAGTACGAAAATCGTTCTGTCTATTTCTCTTTCATGAAAGTCTAAGTCGTGCGGTAATCCATTTCGAATTTTATTCATCTTAGCAATATTGTTGAAGATGTAATCAGGTAGAAGTCCCATGGAATAGATGATTTGCAGCTTAACTGAGAAAGGATAATTTCTCGAGTCTTCGATGATTTTCTTAGGGCTTTTACACTTCAATTCAATTATTCTATTCATGAGATATTCAAGCAATAGGTGCCCTACCACCACAATTGAAATATCGTTTGGCTTTGTCCCAACCCTTAAGAAGTACTGGATAGTAACATCTTTGCTTAGTGTATCAAATATACTGGATATTGTACCGGATTCCATGTTGGATTGAGCTATTTAGATCATCCCCGAACCTGTTACTAGATCGTCACTATATCTCTTCATGTTAGGGCTAATTCCCTCGGTCCCCCGATTCTCCCCAGGATGGCGCTGGCGGCGGCTACGGCTGGGTTGGAGAGATAGACTTCAGACTGGGGGCTGCCCATGCGGCCCACGAAGTTGCGATTGGTGGTGGAGATGCAGCGCTCTCCCGCGGCGAGCACCCCCATGTAGCCGCCGAGACAGGGTCCGCAGGTGGGCGTGCTCACTACCGCGCCAGCCTCCAGGAACAGCTTTATCAGACCTTTGCGCAATGCCTGCATGTAGACCTCTCGCGAGCCGGGGATAATGATGCAGCGCACGCGCTTGTGTACCTTCCTGCCCCTGAGTACTTTAGCAGCGATGACCAGGTCCTCGAGGCGCCCGTTGGTGCAACTGCCGATGACCACCTGGTCTATCCCGACTTTGCCCACCTTGCTTATGGGCCTGGTGTTGGAAGGCTTATGGGGGAAGGCGACCTGAGGCTCAATCTTGGAGACATCGTATTCAATGACTTTGGCGTATCGAGCGTTTTTATCAGGCTGGTAGACCTTATATGGACGCTTCGCCCTTGGCTTTACATAATCTAAGGTCTTGTCATCAACGTGGAAGATGCCTGCCTTAGCGCCAGCCTCGATAGCCATATTAGCCATGGTGAAGCGGCTATCCATGGAGAGGCTGTTTATAGCCTCTCCGGTGAACTCCATAGCAGCGTAGGTAGCGCCGTCGACGCCGATATCGCCGATGGTGTAGAGGATAAGGTCTTTGCCGCTGACCCATTTCCTCAATTTGCCGCTATAGACGAACTTGGTGGTCGGGGGCACCTTCATCCATATCTCGCCTGTCGCCATGGCGGCGGCGATGTCGGTGGAGCCCATGCCGGTGGCGAAGGCTCCCAGCGCCCCGTAGGTGCAGGTATGGGAGTCGGCGCCTATGACCACGTCGCCGGGCAAGACCAGCCCCTTCTCGGGGAGCAGGACGTGCTCTATGCCCATCTCGCCGACCTCGAAGTAGATCAGCTTCTGAGCCAGGGCGAACTTGCGCATCATCTTGGCCTGCTCGGCGGAGGGGATGTCCTTGTTGGGCACGAAGTGGTCGGGCACCATGACCACCTTTTTGGGGTCGAACACCTTTTTCACGCCGATGCGGCGGAACTCCTTGATTGCGAGCGGCGCGGTGATGTCGTTGGACAGGACCAGGTCGACCCTGACGTTTATCAACTCGCCGGGGCTAACCTTTTTCTTATTGCAGTGGGATGCTAATATCTTCTCTGCTAATGTCAAGGAAGTCTCCTTATCATCATCACCCCCCTTGTATCTTTAAGGCAGGTGATAATATAGTGGTTAAAAATAATAACCAAGAGGGCGCGATAGACCGACACCCCCGTGGTCCTAAAAGACCGTGATTTAGCGAGAGTCGTCGCGCCCCTATCTTCAAAGATCCCGAACAGTTGTCTGGGCCAGATAAGCCCGTATCGTGCAAGGAAGGGACTTGAAGAAGAAGGAGAAGGCAATGGAGAAAGAGCAGGTGTATGTAGGGATTGATGTAGGCAAAGGCAGCATGGATATGGCAGTGCATCAGTCCAAAAAGCTGAGGAGCTTTATCAACGATGATAGAGGTATCATCCAGGCTGTCTCCTGCCTGCGGGAGTTGGCTCCGGCTCTCGTGGTTCTGGAGGCTACAGGGGGCATCGAAATGCCTCTCGTCGCTGCCCTCGGAGCAGCCAGATTGCCAGTAGTGGTGACTAATCCACGCCAGATAAGAGACTTTGCCAGGGCTACAGGGAAATTGGCTAAGACCGATGCCCTCGATGCCAAGGTGATAGCCCACTTCGCTGCTACTGTCAAACCTGACTTCCGTCCTTTGCCTGATGACCAAGCTCAGGAATTCGAGGCTATCCTGGCTCGCAGGCGTCAGGTGGTGGAGATGATTACTGCGGAGAGAAATCGCCTCAGCTCTGCCCGCAACAAGGTTGTCAGAAAGCATATCAAAGACCACATCGCCTGGTTGGAGCGGGAATTGGTCGACACCGATAACAACATCAAGCGCAGTGTCAGGGAAAGCCCTATCTGGCGAGAAAAAGACAACCTGTTGCGGAGCGTTCCCGGTGTAGGGCCTGTCCTCTCGGCTACCCTCCTGGCTGATCTCCCTGAACTGGGTACCCTGAATCGGAGGGAGATAGCTGCCCTGGTAGGTGTCGCTCCCTTCAACTGCGACAGTGGCACTTTCCGAGGCAAGCGTGCTACTTGGGGAGGGCGAGCCAAAGTAAGAGCAGTCCTTTACATGGCTACGCTGGTAGCCACACGGTATAACCCTGTCATCAGAGCCTTTTACCGACGTCTCTGTGCCGCCGGAAAGGAAAAGAAAGTGGCTCTTACTGCCTGCATGCGCAAGCTGCTTACAATCCTTAACGCAATGCTTAAACATCGAACTCCCTGGCGCTATAGCGCTTGTCATACTATTGGACCTTGCTCTTGACTTTAAAGACAGTTGCTAAATCCCCCAAGTAGAAGTTCTAAATCCTAAACAATTTTCTAGCCTTCAGCATTCAGTTTTCCTTAAGGGCTGACCGCTGAGCATTTGAGGGCACAAATTTTTGTGCCCCTACGAAATCCTTAGCCCCCTTTAGGAAAGGGGGATGTTAACACTTGGGTTTGAGTTTTTTAATGGCTTTGAGGGCGTCGGCTAGTGTTATGTCGCCGGTGTATATTGCTTTGCCTACGATGGCTCCTTCTATACCTAGCTCGGCGAGCCTAGTCAGGTGGTAAACTGAGCTGATGCCGCCTGCGGCTATGACGGGAACGCAAACCTGTTCCAGAAGCTCCTCAATAGCTTCGAAGTTGGGGCTGGTGAGCGTGCCGTCGCGGCTGATGTCGGTGTAGATGAATCGCTTTACGCCGAGTTCAGCCATCCTGTTCGCCAGCTCGCTGGCAGCGACCTGCGACTTCTGAAGCCAGCCCCGTGTAGCCACCAGGCGGTCTTTGGAGTCTATGCTGACTATAATCTGCTCGCCGAATCTCCGGCAAGCCTCTCTTACCAGTTCGGGCTTCTCTATTGCCACCGTGCCCAGGATTACCCGCCCCACCCTGGCGTCGAGGAGTTGTTTGATGGTCTCCAGGCTTCTAATGCCGCCACCTACCTCGATGGGGGTGTCTATGGCGGCTATTATGTCCTCGATGGTCTCCAGATTGACTGGCTCTCCCTTGGCTGCGCCGTCGAGGTCAACTATGTGCAGCCTCCGGGCTCCTTCTGATTGCCAGCGCAGGGCGACGGATACAGGGTTTTCCGAGAACACGGTCTCTTTGTCGTAGTCGCCCTGGTAGAGGCGGACGCATTTGCCGTTTCTGAGGTCTATGGCGGGGATTATCTCCATGGTTGGTTCATTCTACCATAAAGTAGGAGGCGACAACTAGGGCTGTGAGTTTGTGATGATATGTGTTTTTCGTTGTAGGGGCAAGGCATGCCGTGCCCCTACGGATTGAATATTAAGGCGAACGTGGATGTAAGTGGGGAAGAGGGAAAGAGAAAAGTGCAAAATGCAAAGCGCGACTAGCTTCGGAGGGTGGCGCCGAACTCTTTCTGGAGGCGCTCTATAATCTGCTGCTGCGCCTTGTTGACCTCTTCGTCGGTCAGGGTGCGCTCTGCAGATTGGAAGCGGACGGTGAAGGCGAGGGACTTCTTGCCCGGAGGCACCTGTTCGCCAATATAGACATCGAAAATGGTGACCTGGTCTACCAGCGGGAAGCCCTTTATGACCTCTTGCACCTTGCTTGCAGCTATGCCGGTATCCAGTATCAATGCTATGTCGCGGGTGTTTCCTGGGAAGCGCGGGATAGGGCTATATCTATAAGATGCGCTGGAGAACGGCAATAGCTTCGCCAAGTCTATCTCGAACAGGAGGACGGGCTGAGTGGAGATGTCAAATAGCGAAGCAGTTTTAGGATGAACCACGCCTACCACACCTACTTTCTGCCTCTCGACTACTATTTCTGCGGATTTGCCTGCCAGCAGAATCTGGTCTTCGGCTGGCTTGTAGCTCGCTTTTACCTTCAAGCGGCTGAAGATTGCCTCTAAGACGCCTTTGGCATCGAAGAAATCGGCGGTATCCTCTCCCGAAAGCCATGAACGGTCTAATCGGGGACCACCCAGCACTCCGACCAGCGTCTCGCGTTCCTCGGGCAGGTCTTTCGCTCTTGTGAGGTAAACCCTGGCTACCTCGAACAGCCTGATGCTGTCCTTCTCGTGCTTCTCGTTCGAGGCGAAGGCTGCCAGCAGCCCTGCTCTCAGGCTGGTGCGCAAATATTCCTGCTCCACGCTCATGGGGTTGGCTACGCGCATCGCAGAGCCCAGCTTGTGGTGAGGGTCTATCATGTCCAGTGTCGCCTGATCGACTAAGGAGTAAGTGATAATCTCCTGCATGCCGCATCCCATCAGGATATCGCGGATATTCTCCTTCAGGGTCAGCATGGGCGCGGGCACCTGCTCGGGTATCTCGCTGCTGAGCAAGGTGGTGGGTATCTCGTCATAGCCGATGATGCGCGCTATCTCCTCGACGAGGTCGTCAGCCATCCTTACATCTGTGCGCCAGTAGGGGACTGTGACCAGGAGGTCT
>CAYHAX010000059.1:0-4101 GCA_964354695.1 uncultured Dehalococcoidia bacterium | reverse complement strand
AGCAGGGCTACGTCCAGCTTCTTCCACAGGCTCAACTCCTCCGAAGGTATAACCTTCTGCAGGTCGGCATTTTGTTTCAGCTTCAACAGGCATAGCTTCTTCTCATGCAATCCGTAGAGTCCCAGGACAGTGTCTCGCTTTCCCTTCGTTTCAAGTGAGCGCAGCCAGCTCTGGATCGTCTCGGAGAGGGTGGGCAGGGAGGGGAGCAAGCTGTCTACGCTGAAGTAAGGCGACAGCGTTTGCTCAAGCTGGGACAGCATCTGTGGTTCCAGACCCTTTACCAGGCGATGGGTGGGCAGCATCACCAGACCCGGGTCGAGCGAGTCCATCAGGCTCATCATCACTAAGTTGAACGGCTCGTCGCCAGCATATGAATTGCGAGCAGCGCGTTGCTCGTCCCTGTAGCGCAGTGCTGTCTCATATCTATGGTGTCCGTCTGCTATATAGATGACCCTCTCGGCGAAGAGCTGAGAAATCTTCTGTATTGCTGCCTCATCTGTTATCACCCACACCAGGTAGTTCACGCCGCAGCTATCCGTAGCGCTGTAATCGGGCTTCCGTTTGGTGAGACCACGCAGCAGCTTAAACATCTCGCCCTTCTTGGTGCGCATCAGCCCCATTATTGGGCTGATGTTGGCGCGGCAGGCTCTCAACAGGTTGAGACGGTCGATGGCAGGATCTTTCATCGTCTTCTCGTGGGGGCGGATGTCTCCCTGAACATTCAGTTCCTCCAGCCGTACCCTGGCGAGAAGCCCCAGACGGCTCTTGGTGGTGTCTTTGTAGGGGAAACAGTGCTCCACTATATATAGGGCAGGACGCTCCTCATGAACCAGCACGCCTTCTTTTTGCCAGGCGTTCAGTGTGGCAGCGGCGCGTGTGTACTTGTTGTTATTTGCAGAATCCCCGGGCTGTTCCTCACCGTACTCCAGCCTGATGATGTTGAAAGGGTTTTTGCGATAGTAAGCGAGACGTTCCTCATTAGAGATTACGTCGTAGGGTGGGGTGATGGTTGAGGAGGGGTCGGGGACTCGCTGTAAGTTGTAACGCAAGCCGCAAAACGGTCGAACATCACACATGCAGAACCCTCACCGTGTTAGCCTACCATGCCCATAAGTGTGATGTCAACCTGTGGGGGCTTTTGCTAGGTGCGTTGTTTATCTTGAGCGAAGATGATAAAATAGCTTCCAATTGCTACTGCTGAGAAGACAGGTTAATCATTTCCTGCAAGTGGTAAGGATGGAGGGTTAGATATGGACGAGATGAAGAGCGCTTTCGAGCGGGCGATGGAGAGGGCTGAGGGCCTGGGCAAACCCTCAGACGAAGACCAGAAGAAATGGAAATACGTTCCGGAAGGAGAGAAGCTGGCTGCCAAATACCTGAAAGAAGAATTCGACCTCACGGCTGAGATCGGTAAGTTCGATGACAACGTTAGAAAGCATGTGATGGAGGGTACCCAGGAGGTCTTTATCAGGAACATAGACCTCCCCAGAAGCGATGCTGCGAAGAAGAAGAATAAGAAGGTGATGGAAGCTATTAAGGACTTGAAGCGGGATAAGGTAGGCGTAGAGAATGTGTATACCAAGATGAGGCGCATTTTCAGTCATTACGAGAAAGAGGGCGAGCAGCAGCGAAGACAGACCTACGAGGCTGTGAAGAAGGACTTCGAAATGAAGCTGATGCAGGCTGCTCAGCAGCAGGGTGCATCACCGCCTCAGAAAATGAATGTGGAAAGCCATCCTCAGTTCCAGCAGGAGTGGCGCCGTGCTCTGGCACAAATGGAATCGCAATATCTTAGATTGCTCGACGAATATAAGAATGAGATACTGGGCATCCGTTAGGTCATAAAAGTTGGCTTGGAGTTGGTGAGATGCCGGCGAATCTGCCACCGCAATATCACGAAGCTGAAAAGGTCTACAGGTCTGCCAGGGCTCCAGAGGAGAAAATTGAAGCCCTGGAGGCTATGCTCGCCATCATGCCCAAGCACAAGGGGACCGACCATCTTCGTGCTGAACTGAGAAGGAGGATAGCCAAGCATCAGGAGGAAGCCCTGAGGAGACCCTCCGTGGGAAAGAGGGGAAGCGCTTACAATATAAGAAAAGAAGGGGCAGGTCAGGTTGTGCTGGTGGGGCTTCCCAATGCCGGCAAGTCTCAACTCGTGGCTGCGCTCACCGAGGCAGCGCCTGAGGTAGCTGATTACCCCTTCACCACCAAGGTTCCCACGCCAGGGATGATGAAGTTCGAGAACATTCAGGTACAGCTTGTGGATATGCCGCCCTTAATCGACCGCGAGGCGAAGTCCTGGCTTTACCATTTGCTGCGTAATGCGGACATCCTGCTGATTATGGTTGACCTGGGCGAGAACCCTATAGCGCAGATGCATGCCATACTGGCTGAGTTGGAAGCTATGAAGGTGAAGCTGATCGGGATGGAAGTGAAGTCGGACGAGTTGCTGATTGGCATAGCTCGTAAGAAGGTGCTGATTGTGGGGAATAAGAACGATTTGAGCAACGCAGCCGATAACTTCAAGCTGTTGAGCTCGCGATATGGCAGCCAGCTACCTGTAGTTTCCATCTCTGCGCAGAAGGGGATAGGGCTGGAGGATATGAAGAGGGCAATCTACGGCATATTTGACATAATCAGGATATACACCAAATCTCCCAGTGCGAAGGCTGATTTGAACGAGCCGGTTATACTCAAGAAGGGGAGCAACATAGAGAATGCCGCTGCGTCTGTCCATAAAGACTTTCTGAGGAGCTTGAAGTATGCTCAGGTTTGGGGCTCGGGCAAATTTGATGGGCAAAGGGTTAGCAAAGGGTATGTCCTTGCGGAGGGCGATGTTGTAGAGTTCCATATATAATAAAGATAGTAGTGGGTCAGGGGAGTGCAGAGACTTGCAGGGGCGCGGAAACCGCGCCCCTGGTCTTAAGTGGCGGAAATTCGATAATTGGGATAAAATTGAATCAGTGAGAGTCTTTTTGGGTTAGCTGAGATGAGCACCGACGAAGAAAGAATTGAATACGCCATAAGCCACACCGAGGTCGTGCGTCCTCCCAAGCAGACCTTAGCCACTTTCGGTACGACCAACATCTATTACTACCTGGTCACGCAGCCATCTTACAAGGAGCTTGTGGAAGGAGAAGAGGAGACGGTGGTGCGGGAGGGCAGGGTGCGTGCGGAGAAGCCGAAGGTGGTCACGCCTTACTATTTGATAAATGTGGAAGGGTTCAGCGACCACGCTAGACGCTATCTCGAAATGGTGGCTAGAGAGTATGGCTCTCATGCCCCCGGACTCTTCTATGGCTATAAAAACGAGCCCAAGGAACTCAACATCGTTACTTCCGATATGGAATCTGTGGTGCGCAAGCTCGGTGAAAAGATAGATAAGGGAGGGGACCAGCTTGCCACGATAATCAAGGGCGTGGATGAGCTATGGGATGTCTCCCTGCTTAAATTCATCTTCGATATGACCAGGTATTCTATGGACAGCAATATCTCTGAGATGGGGAGAAGAGGGCTGCTGGATATGGATTCCCGGGGTGTACCGAGGGATGCCAGGGAGGCTATCGAACGTCTTTTCGCCTATGTGGAGAGGGGCGAGCTCGATCCCTCAGCATTGAAGCTGGAACTCGATAGGTGGGGTTTGTTCGGGGAGTACGAAGACAGGTTCCTCCGCCTTTTTAAAAAGTAGAGGCATAAAACTGTGCGCCCTCTACTTCCTCCCATAGGTTCGCGCTTTGGATTTGATTATGTTCTCTGGCTGATTCATTGTCAATCTCTTTGCATCGAGTTCGCATACGCACTGGTCGGGATGAGAAATAGATGGTATAATGGCAACACATTCGTTTCTTCTCCTCTTGAACTAGACGAATAAACTTCTAACATTCTATAAAGGAGTGGCAGATGACGAAAACTACGAAGCAAGCTGTATGTGGCAATTGCAAAAATTACAAGCTGGATAAGGATAAAAAGTTCTTCAATTGCACTGCAGCGAAGCATGGGGGACTCAAATACGGGATGCAGGTGAGGGTGGATTCTCAGGCTTGCGATGCATACGAGCCAAGGTAGCTTTTGGCAGGTTGCCAAAGGCTTTCAGTCTCCTCA
>CAYHAX010000058.1:0-5302 GCA_964354695.1 uncultured Dehalococcoidia bacterium | reverse complement strand
CAAGGGCTGGCAGCCCCTGACCTTTTTCGGCACTCTCTGGGCGCTGTTCTTCATTTTCAATGCCTACTACGCGCCTTCCTACAGCTCCGAAGGCATGTGGCTTCTGGTTACGCTGGCGCTGGTTACCGCAGCGGTGGCTTTGCCCTTGCTCCTGGTGCTGCTCCGTCGTTCCTCCAGGGATGTGGCGGTGCTCAGTTGGGCAGCAACCATAGCCGGCGTTTTCTACTTGGGCTGGCTGTTAAGCTACTGGGTTCTGATAATGGGCTTCTACGGCAGGGAGTGGGTGATACTGGCGCTTTTCTCCACTTTCGCGGTGGATACCGCAGCCTACTTTGTGGGGCGTGCCTGGGGCAGGCATAAGATGGCTCCAACGATTTCTCCTGGTAAGACGTGGGAGGGGGCTGCCGGGGGGTTGGCGGGGGCGCTGGTAGCAGTTGTAGTTTTAGCTCTCATTTTAGACTTAGACATAGGCTACGGCAAATTGCTCCTCTTGGGTTTCCTCATCGGCATCTTTGCTCAGCTAGGCGACCTTGCTGAGTCCAGGATGAAGCGAAGCATGGGTGTGAAAGAGGCGAGTAATCTTATCCCCGGACATGGGGGCATCCTCGACAGGCTGGATAGCATTGTCTTCACTGGTGTTGTGGTGTACTATTGTTTGCGATGGTTCGTAGGATGAAGCGGCTGGCGATTTTAGGTTCCACTGGCTCGATAGGGCGGCAGACTCTGGAGGTTATTCGCGCCTTCCCCGGTAGATTCAAGGTGGTTGCCCTGGCAGGGGGAAGTAATCTCTCGCTGCTCAGGGAGCAGGTTGGCGAATTCAAACCGGGGTTCTTCTGCACGGAGCTGGGTGCCGAGAGCGAAAGGGTATTGAACGCTAGCTATCTCTCTATTGATGAAATAGCTGCTCATCCTGATGTGGAGCTTGTGGTTGTGGCGACAGCGGGCAAGGCAGGGCTCGGTCCTACCCTGGCTGCCATCCGCGCTGGCAAGACGGTTGCCCTCGCTAACAAAGAGGTGCTGGTGATGGCTGGGGAGATTGTGACCGCAGAGGCAAGACGCCACAAAGTTGAGATACTGCCCATTGATAGCGAGCACAGCGCCATCTGGCAGTGCCTGCGTGGAGAGTCTAACAAAGAGATAGCGAGGCTTATCCTTACAGCCTCAGGGGGTCCCTTCCGTGCCAAAACGAAGAAACAGCTTGCTGAGGTTACGCCGGAGGATGCGCTGAGGCATCCCACCTGGCAGATGGGGACGAAGGTAACCGTAGATAGCGCCACCCTGATGAATAAAGGCATGGAGATTATCGAGGCGCACTGGCTTTCCGGGGTGCCTTTTCCGAAGATAGAGGTGGTGATTCACCCTCAGAGTATAATTCATTCCATGGTGGAGTTCGTTGATGGCTCGGTGAAGGCGCAACTGAGCCTGCCTGACATGAGATTGCCCATTCAGTGCGCTTTGACATATCCCGAGCGCTGGCAAGCGGCTTTTCCTCAGAATGTGGATTTCAGTAAAGTCGGCTTGCTCAGCTTCGAGTCTGTGGATTTGGACAGGTTCCCTTGCCTGAGGCTAGCCAGAGAGGCTGCTGAGAGGGGAGGCACCTATCCTGCGGTGCTCAGCGCTGCTGACGAGGTGGCGGTGGAGCTTTTCCTCAAGAAGAAAATTGGCTTTCTGGACATAGCCAGGCTTGTGGAGGGGACTTTGGAGCGCCATAATGGGGTAAGGCGTCCTTCTCTGGAGGAAATCATAGCTGCTGACAAGTGGGCAAGGGGGGTCGCCAGGGCTGGGATTCGAGGTAGAAGGTAGATGATGTTTGCGCTGACCCTGATAGCGTTTCTGCTTATCCTGGGGCTTTTGATCTTCGTCCATGAAGCGGGGCATTTCGTCTCCGCCAAGATGGCGGGGATAAAGGTAGAGGAGTTTGGCATGGGCTTCCCGCCCAGGATTTTCGGCATCAAGCGGGGTGAGACTATTTATTCACTCAACTGGATTCCTCTGGGCGGCTTCTGCAAGCTGTTGGGCGAGGAGGACCCCAGCCAGCCCAGAAGCTTCGCCAGCAAGAAGCCTGCGGTGAGATTGGGGGTTCTCTTCGCGGGACCCTTGATGAATGCAGTGCTGCCTATCGTGCTTCTGACCATCGCCTTCATGGTGCCCAGGCAGGTGGTTGTGGGGGATGTCAAAATAGGGGAGGTTGTACCTAACTCGCCGGCAGCAGAGGCGGGTATCGATCCTGGTGACACCGTGCTCAAAGTGAATGGCACTTCTATTAAAAATATCGGCGATGTCATATATGCAGTTCACCTGAAGATGGGTGAGGAGATTACATTCGAGCTTGTGGACACTGATGGCAACACCAAGGAAGCTGTTGTGGTGCCGCGATGGGATCCTCCGGAGGGCGAAGGGGCTGTCGGCATAGGTATGGAGATGGGGAATACGCGTGAGGAGAGCCAGTCGTATCCCTTCTGGGACGCTGTGCCCCAGAGCATCTCAACGATAGGGGAGACCTTTGTTCTGATGAGGAACGAGATAACAAGCTGGTTCGTGCAGAAGAGGGCTCCCGAGGTTGCGGGACCTGTGGGCATCTTCCAGCTTACTGGAGAGGTGAGCGAGGCGGGTCCTTCTTATTTAATACAGTTCGCTGCTTTCTTAAGCATAAACCTGGCTATAATCAATATTCTGCCGCTGCCAGCGCTGGATGGTGGCAGGATTGTGTTCGTGCTTTTGGAGGTGGTGAGGCGGGGCAAACGCATCTCGCCACGAACGGAGGCTATGGTTCATCTCACTGGGTTTGCGCTCCTGATTGGTTTGATACTGGTGATAAGCTATTACGATATCCTGCGCGTGATTAGAGGAGAAAGTCTGACCCCATGATGAAGCGCCGTGGCTCGAAAGTCGTAAGAATCGGTGGCGTGAGGATAGGCGGTGCTGCGCCTGTCGTGGTGCAGTCCATGACCAAGACCGACACGCGAGACGTGAAGGCTACCGTGAGGCAGGTTCGCCAGCTTGAGGAGTGCGGCTGCGAGATTGTGCGCGTGGCAGTGCCTGATATGGAGGCTGCAAAGGCTATTGTCGGCATAAAGAAGAAGATTTCGATTCCGCTTATAGCGGATATTCATTTCGATTACCGTCTCGCACTGGAGGCGCTGAAGTCGGGGGCGGATGGGCTCAGGTTGAACCCGGGCAATATCAGCGACCCTGCTCATATCGCCCGAGTGGTTCGTGCTGCTAAAGCGAGACAGGTGCCCATACGTGTGGGCGTGAACGCCGGCAGCTTGCCCAGGGCTTCAAAGGGCAAAGGTTCGGCAGTGAAGCGCATGGTTGATGCTGCTTTAGGCGAGGTCAGGCTGCTGGAGAGCCTGGACTTCGACCTAATCAAGGTTTCGGTCAAGGCTTTCGATGTGCCCACTACTATCGAGGCGTATCAGGCTATTGCCAAGAAGATTCCCTACCCGCTGCACCTGGGCATCACCGAGGCGGGATTGCCCTGGAGCGGGTCTATTCGCAGCGCAGTGGGCTTGGGTATACTGCTCTACGAGGGCATCGGAGATACTATCAGGGTGTCGCTGACTACTTCCGATGCCTGCAAGGAGGTTGAGGCTGCCTACGAGATACTGAAGTCGCTGAAGCTAAGGGAGCGGGGACCTACGCTGGTGAGCTGTCCCTCCTGCGGGCGCTCCGAGACTGATATCGTGGGTCTGGCTGAGATAGTCGAGGAGAGGCTGAAAGGGGTCGAGAAAACGATGAAGGTGGCGGTGATGGGGTGCGTGGTGAACGGACCCGGCGAGGCAAAGGACGCCGACGTGGGCATAGCCTGCGGCAAGGGCAGGGGCGTCATTTTCAGGAAGGGCGAGAAGGTACGCACAGTGGAAGAAGCTGATTTCCTTAAGGCGTTGATGGCGGAGGTGGGGAGCCTATGAATTGTGTGTGCTAATGAGGTAAAGTATGCGTCTGTCGAAGCTATTCGGTAAAACGTTGCGCGAGATGCCGGCGGAGGCGGATACTGCCAGCCACCAGTTGCTGCTCAAGGCTGGGATGATGCAGCAGGTGACGGCTGGGATTTACTCGTACCTGCCGCTGGGATGGCGCGCGCTGCGCAAGATAGAACAGATAATTCGCGAGGAGATGGATGCCGCCGGCGGGCAGGAGTTGCACATGCCTGTGCTTCAGCCTTACGAGATATGGCAGGATAGCGGAAGAGACCTCGCCTTCGGTAAGTCGTTGTTCACTGTCCAGGACCGCAGGGAGCGCAGGCTTGTACTCGGTCCCACCCACGAGGAGATGGTCACCGACCTGGCTCGCCGCAATGTGAAAAGCTACCGCGACCTTCCCCTGATGCTCTACCAGATACAGACCAAGTTCCGCGATGAGCCACGTCCCCGCGGCGGTCTGGTGAGGGTGCGCGAGTTCACCATGAAGGATTGCTATAGCTTCGATACCGACGCCGAAACCCTCGATGACAGCTATAAGAAGATGGTTCAGGCATATAAGAATATCTATGCTCGCTGCGGTCTCAATGCAGTGCTCATCGAGGCTGACAGCGGCGCTATCGGGGGCAAGGACTCCCACGAGTTCATGGTAGCAACCGAGGTCGGGGAGGACGAGATTATCTATTGCAGCGTCTGCGACTGCGCAGCAAATGTGGAGAGAGCGAGCTTCGTCAAGACGAAGCCGGAGAAGGAGCCACTGAAGCCACTTGAGGAGGTGGCTACCCCGGGGGCGAAGACTATCGAGGAGGTGGCGAGCTTCCTGGGGGTGCCCAGGAGCTGTACCTTGAAGGCTGTTTTTTACTCTATGGATGGCAAGATGGTCTTCGTCATAATAAGGGGCGACCTCGAGGTAAACGAGGTCAAGCTCAAGAATGCCCTGAAGTGCGCTGAGTTGAGGCTGGCTAACGACGATGAGGTGAGGGCAGCGGGGCTGGTGGCAGGGTCGGCGTCTGCCGTGGGTCTCGAGGGCATTAAAATTGTAGCTGATGACTCGATAACTCTGGGGCACAACTTCGTAGTGGGCGCTAATAGAGATGGTTGCCATCTTAAGAACGCTAATTACCCGCGTGACTTCAAGGTTGATTTGATTGCGGATATAGCTCTGGCAAGGGCGGGGCATCGCTGTGCGAAGTGCAGCGGCGAATTGAGGTCAATGCGCGGTATTGAGATAGGGCATGTGTTCAAGCTGGGCACTGTGTTCAGTCAGAGGCAGGAGGCTTTCTATCTCGACCGCGATGGTGTGCAGAAGCCCATGGTCATGGGCTGCTACGGCATCGGTGTGGGTCGGCTTCTGGCGGCGGTCATAGAGCAGAACCACG
>CAYHAX010000057.1:0-4023 GCA_964354695.1 uncultured Dehalococcoidia bacterium | reverse complement strand
CTGGTCTTGGTTATGCTTATCTCGGTCAAATCCTTGGTCTGAGTATAGTACGGTTCCTCGGTAGCTACGGCGTAAGCGGTGTGGCCGATTAAATCCAGCTTTGTCACCAGATAAGACTCCCCCTGGTGGAGGTATACCGCGCCGGGGTGTATCTGGAAGAAGGCATTGGCTTCCTCGATGGTCTCCAGCAGGACGCCGCTGGCAGCGTCCACCAGCGAGTAGTTATGGGATGAAGCGGAACGGATATTTACCGACTCCGCTGGATAGACCACCCTGGGCGAGGGATAGTAGCGCCCTCTGAGCTTGCGCAGCAAGCCTTCTCTCTCAAGCTCGCCAATCGCTGCGCCGAAGTTGTCCCCGAACTGCCTGCCATCGGCGTCGGTAAGCGGCATCTCCCAGGCAGCGCAGAGCACATGCGGCTTGAGTATACGGATATTATCCGGATTGATGAGGGCATTCTCGTGGGTCTTGCCGAAGAAGAACTCAGGGTGGCGCATCAGGTACTGGTCGAGCGGGTTGTCCACCCCGATGAGGATGCTCAGCGAGTCCTCCTTGCCCCGACCGCTCCGTCCCGCCTGCTGCCAGGTGCTGGAGATGCTGCCCGGGTAACCCGTGAGCACCGTGGCGTCCAAATCGCCGATGTCCACCCCCAACTCCAGCGCGGTTGTCGCCACCGCAGCGAGCAGGTCCCCTTCGAACAGCTCGCGCTCTATCCGACGCCTGTCCTCGGGCAAATAGCCGGCGCGGTAGGGCTTTACCTTATCCGCCAGCTTGGGCGCTTCCTTCTTGAGCTGGTCTCGCACGTACATAAAGATAAGCTCGGTGAGGCGGCGGCTGCGGGCGAAAGCGAGGCTGCGGATGTCGCGTTTCATGAGCTCGGTGAGAAGGAGGGTAGCCTCGCTGTTGGCGCTGCGCCTGGCTGACTTCGCCTCGTCGATAAGCGGCGGGTTCCAGAACACGAACTCCTTACCCCCGTGAGGCGAGCCGTACTCGGAGACCACCTCGAAGGGTAGCCCGGTCAGCCTCTCCACGTGCTCCCCGGGGTTGGCGATGGTGGCAGTGCAGCAGATGAACTGAGGGTTTGCCCCGTAGTAAGCGCAGATTCGCTTCAATCGCCTTACGACGTTGGCGACATGGGAGCCGAAGACCCCGCGGTAGACGTGCGCCTCGTCGATAACCACGTACTTCAGCCTTGAGAGCAGTTCCCTCCACGTGCTGTGGTTGGGCAGTATGCCCAGGTGCACCATATCGGGGTTGGAGAGCACAATCTCCGCCGACCTCTTTATGGCGGCGCGCTCTGGCTGGGGGGTATCGCCGTCGAAGGTGTCATAGTTCAGCCTGAGCTTCTGCTCTGTGGTCAGCTCCCTGAGACTGCGCAGTTGGTCCTGGGCCAGCGCCTTGGTGGGGAAGAGGTAAAGCGCGCGGCTCCCCTTATCGGTGAGGATGGTATTGATAACCGGGATATTGTAGCAGAGGGTCTTGCCGCTGGCGGTGGGTGTGACCACGACCACGTTTTTCCCTGCGCGGACGAGGTTGACCGCCGTGGACTGGTGGCTGTAGAGCGGGAACAGGCGGTTTGCCTCCAGCGACGCCTGAAGTTTGGGGTGCAGCGGCTCATCCAGCTCGCCGAACGATGCCTCTACGGGCGCAATGTGCTCGATGTGGACAATCTGGTCCTTATAAGCGGGGTGCTTCTTGAGGCGGGGAAGAAAGGTTGAGATACTCATCGCTTCCCCTGGCGTTCAGAGGGCATGCAGCAGCTCTATCTCGTAGTCCAGAATCTCGGCATCGCCCCTGTTGGCCTCGATGAAGTTCATCACGTGGGACAGGGTCTCGTTCACATGGCGGCTGTCGTTGCTGACACAGGTTATGCCCAGGGTAGCCACCTGCCACATATCCTGGTCTTCGATCTCAGCGATGGAGACATTAAACTTACTCTTCACCTGTCCGGTGATAGACTTGACCACCCTTCGCTTGCCCTTAAGGGAATGGTTTTCCGGGATGCGCAGCCTGACCCTCAAGGCACCTATGTTCATAGCGAAATCACATAAAAAGCTTGGGTTTTTAGAGCCCCACCGTTTTTCAGTTAACCACACAACGAGCTTGATGTCAAACAGGATGTAGGGGCACAAAATTTTGTGCCCCTACGAAAAACCGTTCGTGGTGAGCTTGTCGAACCATGAACGACACTTCGGTAAACTCAAAACGAGCCTTTCGGCAGGCTATCTTGATTCCTGCCCGCGCGGGAGCATCATATGAAACGGCGCATAATTCGGAGGTGGAATGAACTTATATGAAGTTACGGTATCTTGACTTGCCTGAGCAGGTTCTCTAGGATTGCAGTATAGTACTTTTGGACAAGTACTATGGTTACGCCAGACCAGTACGTTAGGGTTGTTTTTATTTATAAGCAAAGCTCCAGACCGAATGTTTTCCGAGGACATGCAATGAAAGCAACTGTCAGCCATGCAAATAAAATCGGCACCTCCCTCTGGGGGGGCGAGGTGCTCAATGTGGATTGGGATAACAACAAGGGCGAGTTTACAATCCGGGGAAACAGGGACAGCGCAGCAATAAGCGAAGTTATCTCAAGCATGGTCGAGAAGCGTGAGCTGACAATCGAAATCGAGGGCACCGGACCGGGACTACTGGTGTGGCGGGGTCATGTAGGCAGCGCAAAGTTCCAGGTATCCGAATCCGAGCATGTGGAATGCTGCTTGAGTATGCAACTGGATGACTGGTTTGGCATTTTCCCCGAATCCGCAATCCCCAGCCCACTCGACGAACAGACGCGCACTAGGCTGTATCCACCCTTGCAGCCGCTTTAGCCAGCTCCCACGTGTATTCGTAGAGATGCAGCCCCTTGCTTAACGCCATCATCTCGCCGTCCTCCACACCTATCTCGCTTGCCACGTACTCCTTCAGCAGTTGAATCCCCGCCAAGTTCGAGGGGAAGCCAGCCCACAAATCCCACGACCGGAAGTACAGTATGAAGTGCAGCTTGCCGTGGGCGACCCTGGTGTCGATGCCCCTCAGGCAGGGCGGGTCAGGGAGCTTGATGGAGTCCCTGTTCCCTACCGCCATGAAGCCCTGATTTGTATTGTGCCCATCTTCTTTATACATACGAATCAGCTCGGGAATTTGCGCCGAGAGGTCTTCGCCATAGGTGTACTGCTCTTTGTCGGCCTTGAGAGAGGTCAGCAGGTACTGCAAATAGTTCTCCACGTACTCCATAGACGTGGGCGGGGGCACCCCGGGAGGGACGTCGGGGACTATGGGTCGCCTGCCAGGATGCTTCACCTGGAGGACGATGAAGTCCAGCTCCTTCCTGCGAAGACCCACGTTGCTGCCGCGCTCGATGACGTACTCGCGACCCTGCGTGAGCGCCTTGCGCAGGCAGAGGAACCAGGCTTCGGGCAGGTCACGAGCTTCCAGGAATGTGATTTGCATTACAGGCGCAACCTTCCGCTGGAAGGTGAATTGGAGAACAGTATCTTCTCGACCTCTTTGAGCCTGTCCCATCCCTTAAGCTCATAGGGGAACAGGGGCACCTCGGTTATCGGTAAATCGGCGTACTTGAGATGGATATACTCAATGTACCTCTTCTGCAGATTGGCTTTGGCTTTGAGAAAAGGGGAGTCATCCGCCTCAATCACGTTGTTTATAATCAACTGGTCTACAATCAGACCGGACCTGTCCAATTTCAGGAAAGCATTTTCCAACTGCTCTACAGCCAGGGCTTCGGGGATGGTTACTATCACGAACTTGACATCGTTCTGCAGGAACTTCAGTTCATCGGCGGATAATCTCTCCCAGCGCTTTATGATGTCGAGTATCGGCTCCTTCTGGATTTTGCTGAGCTTCAGTCTGGTGTAAATGCGGGGAGCCATCTTCAGGTGCTCCACCAGCATAGCCGGCGTCCGCAGCAAGGAGAGCGTCTGCCCCAGCGGCGCAGTATCCCAGACGATGCCGTCGTAATCTTCCTTGAGGCTCAACTCGCGGATGTAGTCCACCATGAACTCA